>DASSML010000449.1:0-4758 GCA_035688895.1 Gemmatimonadales bacterium | reverse complement strand
CGACCCGCCACGGTCCGCGCTCTGGTGCTGGGGCAGGGGATGGTGCTGGCCGGCCTGGGCATCGGCCTCGGGCTCATGGGCGCATTGGCCCTGGGGCGGTTGCTGGTCGGCATGCTCTACGGCGTCCAGCCTACCGATCCCCGGGTCCTGGCCGCCGTCAGCGCCCTGCTTGCGACCGCGTGCGTGGTCGCCTGTCTGGTCCCCGCCGTTCGCGCCACCCGGGTGAACCCGGTGGACGCCCTCCGGAGCGAATGATGACCCGCGTCGGGCACGACCTCCGCTATGCGGCGCGCGCGCTCCGGCGCACGCCGGGCTTCACCGCCATCGCGGTGGCCACGCTCGCGCTCGGCATCGGCGCTACGGCCGCGATCTTCACCGTGGTCAACGCGGTGCTGCTGCGCCCGTTGCCCTATCAGGACTCCGACCGGCTCGCCAGTATCTGGGTGGACCTGGGGCAGGGTGCCCAGTCGCTGCCGGCGGTCTCCCCCGCGGACTTCCGCGACTACCAGCGGCGCACCCGGGCCTTCGCGGGCTTTGCCGCCGGCGCTGGGGCCGAGACGGTGAAGCTGCGGGGTAACCTGACCGGCGACGGCGAGCCCGAGCGGGTCCGTCTCACTCCCGTCACCGCCAACTTCTTCCCCCTGTTCGGGGTGACTCCCGAGCTGGGCCGCGGCTTCACCGAGGAAGAGGAGGCGACCAACGGCCCGCATGTCGTGATGCTGACCGACGGCCTCTGGCGCCGACGCTATGGCGCCGATCCCAAGGTTGTCGGCCGGACCATTCAGGTGGACGGTGAAGGCTACGAGGTGGTGGGCGTGCTCCCTCGCGACTTCCACCTGCTGTTGCCGGCGGAGGCGTTCGAGTTCGTCGACGCCGATCTCTGGGTGCCGCTCCAGTTCGACTACAGTCAGCAGCTTCCCCGGAACCTCACCTTCTTCTCCGTCTTCGGCCGGCTCAAGCCCGGGGTCACGTGGCCCCAGGCGCAGGCGGACATGTCCGACATCGCCAAACAGTTCCGCCAGGAGTTTCCGGAGCACCAGGCCGCCAACACTAGGATCCGCGCGGTGCCGCTGCAGGAGGACATCATCAAGCACGCCCGCCCGGCGCTGCTCACGCTGATGGGGGCGGTGGCGCTGGTGCTGCTCATCGCCTGCGCCAACGTGGCCCATCTGCTGCTCGCACGGGGCACCGCGCGCTCCGGAGAATTCGCTCTCCGCACGGCGCTGGGCGCGAGTCGCTGGAGCCTGATCCGGCAACTCCTGGTGGAGAGCGGGCTCATCGCCACGGCGGGCGGGGTCCTGGGACTGGTCGTGGCGTGGGGCGCCCTGCTGATCCTCCGGCTGCTCCATCCCGCCAGTCTCCCGCGGCTGGCCGAGGTGCGGGTCGACGGGGCGGTGATCGGGTTCACCGTGGCGGTGTCCCTGGTGACGACGCTGGTGTTCGGGCTCGTGCCCGCGCTCCGGGCCTCGTCGGCGGACCCGCAGAGCCAGCTCCAGGGCAGTGGGAAAGGCGGAGTCGGGGGCCCCGGACGGCGCCGGTTGCGCAACCTGCTGATCGTGGCCGAGGTGGCCCTGTCGGTGGTGCTGCTGGTGGGCGCGGGCCTGTTGATCCGGAGCTTCGTCGCGCTGCAGCAGGTGCGGCCGGGCTTCGACGCCAGCGACGTGCTCACCTTCGAGCTCTCCATGCCGGCGAGCCGCTATCCCAAGGGCGCCGACCGGCGCGCGTTCTACCGCCGGCTGGAAGACCGGCTGCGTGCGCTGCCCGGCGTCCGCGAAGTGGGGGAGACCTCGCAGCTGCCCCTCACCGGCAGCGGTCCGCTGCAGCCGTTCGCCTACAACGAGGAGACCGCCCGCAACTTCGAGAGCGTGACCGCCGACTTCCGGGTGGTGTCGCCGACCTGGTTCCAGGCGACGGGTACCCGGCTCCTGGCCGGGCGGACCTTCACTCCCCAGGACTCGCTCGGTACTCCCCCGGTGATCATGATCGACGAGACGCTGGCGCGTCTCGCATGGCCGGGTCAGAGCGCGGTCGGCAAACAGCTCCAGATCCAGCCCACCGGCACCCCCAATGCCTTTGTCGAGGTGATCGGGGTGGTGGAGCACGTGCGGATCCACGACCTCACCCGGGCGACGCTCCCGCAGATCTATTTCGCCACTGGGCAGGCCGGGCTCAACACGATCTCGTTCGCGGTGAAGAGCTCGGTCGAGCCGATCGGCCTGTCGGGCCAGGTGCGCAGCCAGATCGTCGAGATGGACAAGGACCTCGCCATCAGCCACCTCACGCCGCTCAGCACCTATCTCGAGGAGGGGCGGGCCCAGGCGCGCTTCAGCCTGGTGCTCATGGGGGTGCTGAGTGCGCTTGCGCTGCTGCTCGCGGCGGTGGGCATCTTCGGCGTCATCTCCTACTCGGTCACCCAGCGGACCCGCGAGTTCGGGATCCGGCTCGCGCTGGGCGAGGACCCTCGCCGCACCCGGCGCAGCGTGGTGCTCGGCGGGATGCGACTGGTCGGGCTCAGTCTCGCGCTCGGCCTGGTCGCGTCGCTCCTGCTGGGCCGGCTGATCGCTGGACTGCTCTATCAGGTCCGGCCGGCCGATCCGCTCACCTTCCTCGGCATCGGGGTGCTGCTCGCCTCAGTGGCGCTCTTGGCCTGCTATCTCCCCGCCCGCCGAGCCACCCGGGTGGACCCGGCCCTCGCCCTCAGGAGCGAATGATGACGATCTCGCGCGATCTCAGGTACGCCTGGCGCGCGCTGCGCGCGAGCCCGGGATGGACCGCCGTCGCGGTCGCCACCCTGGCGCTCGGCATCGGCGCAACGACCACGATCTTCACGGTGGTGAACGGCGTGCTGCTGCGGCCGCTGGCCTATGCCGATCCGGGACGGCTGGTCATGATCTGGAACGACTTCGGCGTCGGGGCGCAGTCGCTGCCCGCCGTGTCGCCGAGTGACTTCCGCGACTACCAGCTCCGGAGCAAGACCTTCCAGGCCTTCGCCGCGGCGAGCGGGGCCGGGGTGGCCAACCTGCGAGGGAATCTCACCGGCGACGGAGAGCCGGAGCGAGTGGACTTGACCACGGTGACCGCCAACTTCTTCCCGCTGCTCGGCGTGAGGCCGATGCTGGGGCGCACCTTTACGCCCGAGGAAGAAGTGGCCGGCGGGGCGCACGTGGTGGTCCTCAGCCACCGGCTCTGGCTCCGCCGCTACGGCGGCGATCCCAGTCTGGTGGGACGCACGATCGAGGTGGATGGCGTGGCGCACCAGGTGGTCGGGATCCTGCCTCCCGGTTTCCGGCTGGATCTGCCGGCCGAGCGCTTCCTGGTGACCGACGCGGAGGTCTACGCCCCGATCCAGTTCGACTACAAGCAGGCGCCCCCGCGGAACTACACCTTCTTCACCGTCTTCGGCCGGATCAAGCCGGGCGTGACGCTGGCCCAGGCCCAGGCGGAGATGGACGGCATCGCCGCGCAGTTCCGGAAGGAGTTCCCCGAGCACGCGGCCTCGCAGGTGCGGATCCGCGCCGTGCCCCTGCAGGACGACGTGGTCAAGCACGCTCGTCCGGCACTGGTGCTGCTGCTCGGCGCCGTCGGTCTGGTGCTGTTGATCGCCTGCGCCAACGTGGCCAACCTGCTACTCGCGCGCGGGACGGCGCGGCGCTCGGAGTTCGCGCTCCGGGCCGCGCTCGGCGCGGGCCGTCGGGCGCTGCTCCGCCAGGTGCTCACCGAGAGCCTGCTGCTGGCTCTGGCCGGGGGCGGGCTCGGGCTCGTGCTCGCGGTGCTGGCGCTGGAGACGCTCCGCGCGCTCCATCCGGCGAACCTCCCCCGCCTGGGCGACATCCAGCTGGACGGCACCGTGCTCCTCTTCACCTTCGCCATCTGCAGTGTCACCGCGGTGATCTTCGGGCTGCTTCCCGCCGCGCGTGCCGCGAGCGCCGATCCGCACGAGAGCCTGCAGGGCAGCGGCCGCGGCAGCGCGGGCGACCGGCGGCGGGTGCGGGAGCTGCTCATCGTGGCCGAGGTGGCGCTCGCGGTCGTCCTTCTGGTCGGCGCGGGACTTCTGATCCGGAGCTTCCTCGCCCTGCAGCAGGTGCGACCAGGGTACGATGCCCATGACGTGCTCACCTTCCAGGTCGCCTTGCCGGCGGAGACCTACCCGAAGGCGACGGATCTGCGCGTCTGGCTCGCCGAGCTGGAGCGCCGGCTCGACGAGCTGCCCGGGGTGCGAAGCGCGGGGATCATCTCGCAGCTGCCCTTGAGCGGCAGCGGGTCGCTCTCGCCGTTCGCGTATGACGAAAAGACCGCGCGGGAGTGGGAGAGCGTGACGGCCGACGGGCGAAACATCTCCCCCGGGTACTTCCGCACGATGAACGCGCGCCTCGTCGCCGGGCGGGACTTCACCGCGGACGACGATGCCGAGGCCCCGCCGGTCGCGATCGTGGACGAGAGCCTGGCCCGCATGGCCTGGCCGGGGCAGAACGCCGTCGGGAAGCAGCTCCAGGTGGCCCCGACCGGCAGCCCCAACATGTACGTCGAGGTCGTCGGCGTCGTGGCGCACCTCCGGGCCCACGACCTGACCCGCGAGGTCCGCCCGCAGCTCTATCGCCCGATCGGCCAGCAGACCTGGTTCCAGGCCGACGTGGTGGTGGAGGCCGTCGGCGATCCCGGCGCGCTGGCGCCGGAGGTGCGCCGGGAGGTGCATGACATGGACAAGACCATCGCGCTCCGGCGGATGACGCCGCTCACCAGCTACGTGGACGATGCGCT
>DASSML010000448.1:0-9227 GCA_035688895.1 Gemmatimonadales bacterium | reverse complement strand
GCAGAACATGTTTCGCTTCCCCCAGCTGCTGCCGGGCCGCTACGAGCTGGGCGTGCGCTGCTTCGGCTACCAGGCCGTGCGGCGCAGGGTCGATGTCCGGATCGGACAGGTCTGGCGCGCGGTGGTCACCATGCATCCCATTTCCGAGCGGATCGCCGGATGACACGCCGAGGCCCCGGCATAGACCGGGGCCTCGGAACCTGCGGGTCCTCCTGTGTCACTGCGGGCTGGAATCCCGCGGCATCTCCTCCACACTCGCCTGCGCGCTCACCGAATCCGGCCCCGTGGTCGTGTCCTGAAGCCGGCTCACTTCGGCCTGGAACTCACGCGACGCCTCGACCAGGTCGATCGTATTCGTGTCCCCCGGCTGCACCAGCGGCGTGATCCGGGCGAGGCTGGACACGGCCTTGGCATACCCGCTGTCCGCCGCCACCGCCGCCTCGTACGCCTGCTTGGCCTCCGCGACGTGGCCCGTCTGCTCCAGGGCGGTTCCCAGATTGTTCTGGAACACCGGTGAGTTGCCGCGAAGCTCGACGGCGCGGGCAAGCGGGAGCACCGCTTCGTCGCTCTGGCCCCGCTGGATGTAGAGCAATCCCAGGTTGTTCATCGACCAGACATCGCGGTCGTCAATGGCGATGGCGCGCTGGTACGCATCGATCGCTTCGTCGAACTGGCCCAGCTCAACCCTGGCCCGGCCAAGCAGCCGATGCCCCTCGGCCGAAAGCGGCTCGAGGCTCAGCGCCCGATCGATCCGCTCGAGCGCCTGGCCGGGCTGTCCGGTCTCCAGAAGCACTCGGGCGGAATTGAAGAGGCTCTTGCGGTGATCCGGGTCCAGCCGAAGCGCCTCGTCGAAGCCGGTAAGGGCGTCGCCCGGCCGACCGGCCTTCCAGGCCGACAGACCGTACATGTAGTGCCCCCAGGCGTTGTCGGCATTCTGCCGGCGGTAGCTGTCGAAGAGCTGGGCCGCCTCGCCGTAGCTGCGCCGCTGGTACGCCTGCTCGGCGTCGGAATAGGAAACCGTCGCTTCGTTGACGGTCGTGGAGATCGTCCCGGAATCCGTCCGGGACTCGGGCACCGAGGCCGAGACGACGGGGCTGGAGGCCCCCTCGGTACTGGTGGTGCGACCGCCTTCCCGGCAGGCCAGCGCAAGCGGGACGAGAAGCAGGGTGGCGACGGTGGGGCTGGTGCGATGGATCGACATGGACCCTCCTGAGTGGGGGCGCCGAGGCGCCAGGTGATGGACGCCCACTCAGAAGGGCAAGGTGGTGGCCAAGAGGACACCGGTTGGGTTGGACTGGATACAGGAAGCTACGACAATGGCTTAGCTGGATGATGCTTAGCCGGCTCTCTCGTCGTGTGTCCGACGGGACACAACCAGTAGCCACGCTAAGTGTCTAATCAGACACACCATCCTCAGGTCGCCGAAGGTCGTGCCGGCGCATGATCTTGAGCAGGCTGGCGTGGTCGGCCAGACCCAGCTCCTTGGCCGTCCGGCTGATCTGCCACCCGTTCCGCTCCAGGGCGGAAACCAGGATCCGTCGCTCCGCTTCGGCCTTGAGCTCCTGGAAGTTGCGGCCCGCCTCCACGGGTGGAGCCTCCCCCCGATCCCGAATCTCGCGCGGCACCTCACCCGGGCCGATGAGCTCCTCATCGGTGGCGATCACCATGCGCTCCACCACGTTGCGCAGCTCGCGGACGTTGTTTCTGCGCCACTGGTAGGCCATGAGGAGATCGAGCGCGTCGGCGGCGATGCGCTTCTTCCGGACGCCGAAGCGGGCGCAGATGCCGGTCAGGAACTGGTCCACCAGCCCCGGGATGTCCGAGAGCCGATCGCGGAGCGGGGGCACTCGGATCAGGTGCACGTTGAGCCGATAGAACAGGTCCTCCCGGAAGCGCCCCGCAGCGACCTCCGCGTCGAGCTCCCGGTTGGTGGCGGCTAGGATCCGGGCCTCGACCCGGACCGGTTTGGCTCCGCCGAGCCGGGTGAGCTGCCGCTCCTCCAGCACCCGGAGAAGCTTGGCCTGGGCGGCCAGGGGCAGCTCGCCGATCTCGTCGAGAAACAGGGTCCCCCGCTCGGCCAGCTCGAAGGCCCCCTTCCGGGTGCTCACCGCGCCGGTGAACGCGCCCCGCTCGTGGCCGAACAGCTCGCTCTCGACCAGGCTCTCCGGCAAGGCGGCGCTGTTGAGCGGCACGAAGGGCCCGGAGGGATTGGGCCCGAGCCGGTGCAGGTCCCGGGCAACCAGCTCCTTGCCGGTCCCGCTCTCACCGATGACGAGCACCGGGCTCGGAATCGGCGCCACGCGGGCGATGGTCTCCCGGAGCGCAGCCATGGCCGCGCTGCTCCCGACCAGGGAGGTCTCTCGACCAAGCTGCCGCCGAAGCGAGAGGAGCTCGCCCTTGAGCCGGCGGCGCTCGAGCGCGGACTCGATCTCCTGCACCACCCGGGCGACCGGCTCGGCCTTGTCCACGAAGCCGTAGGCCCCGAGCCGCACCGCCTGCACGCAGCGCTCGTAGTTACCGGTGCCGGTGTAAACGATGACCGGTACGGGAATGCCCTTCCGTTCCAGAATCCGGAGCACCTCGAAGCCGTCCATCCCCGGCATCTCGAGGTCGAGGATGACGCAGTCCACCGGTGCGCCCGCGATCAGCTCCAGCGCCTTGGCCCCATCCGGAGCGGTGATCACCTCGTACCCGCCCATCCGCCTGAGGTCGTAGGCGTATTGCTCGGCCAGCGGCGCCGCGTCGTCCACCACCAGCACCAGCGTCATGGCGGCAGCTCCACTACCGCCCGGGTGCCCACGCCCGGCTCGGTCTGGATCCGGAGCGTCCCGCCGAGGTCGAGCACCAGCCGTCGCGCGATGGAGAGCCCCAGCCCGGTGCCGCCCGGCTTGGTGGTGAAGAAATCGTCGAAGGCGTGGTTCAGCTCTTCGCGCGACATCCCGCGTCCTGTGTCGGCGACAGTGATGCGGACTCCGCCGCCGGTCGCGGCCTCGGTGCTCACCGTTACCGCCCCGTCCGCGCGGTCCAGGCTTTCCAGCCCATTGCCGATCAGATTCTCCAGAACCCGCCGAAGCATCAGCCGGTCCACCGGCACCGGGGCGATTCCCGCGCCGAGCGCCGCGGTGAGCCGGCCGCCGGGATCGTTGCCGCGCACCAGCTGTTCCACGAGCGCGTTCACGTCGCACGGCTCCCGCGAGGGCGCCGGCGAGATCCGGGCGTAATTCCGGGCCAGCGTCTCGAGGTACGCCACGCTGGACTCCAGGGTCCCCCGCCGCTCGCTATACAGCTGCGCCAGAGAGTCCGGCTGCTGCTGCGCCACTTCGTCGAAATGGCGGAGCACGTTGCGGATCGGCACCAGGCCGTTCTTGACGTCGTGATTCACCTGCCGGGCGAGGTCACCCATCGCCACCCTGCGCTCGGCCTCGCGCAGCCGCGACGCGCCGATGCGGAGCCGGGTCACCATCGCGCCGAGCAGACGCGAGAGGGCCCCGATCTCGTCGGTCCGGTCGGTAGCGAAGTCGTGGTCGAGCCGGTCCAGGTCGATGGCGGCGGTCTGCTCGGCGAGGCCGGTGAGGGGCCGACTGATGCGGGCCGAGAGCCACGCGGCCCCGATCACGGTGGCGAGGGTGGTCGCGAGCAGGACCGCGATGAACCAGCGGTCGACGCCGCGGCGGAGCTCGGCCAGCGTAGCTCCCGTTTGGGTCACGACCAGGCGGGCGGGTGTCGCCGGGGCTGGAGCAAGCGGCAAGAAGGGTATCGGCAGGTCCGCGGCAACCGCGGCGGCCGTCGCAGGCGGACTGGAGTCGCCCCGTACCAGGCGCACGGCGAATCCGGAATCGCCCGCCAGCGGACCGAGAAAGCGTCCCTCGGCTGCCACGCCGCCCACCAGGGTGAAGCGACGCCCCGCCACCGTGAACGAATCGCTCCGCACCAACGCCAGCACGGTTCCCTCGGGCGTCCGCGCCTCTGCCAGCGCGGGCCATCCTCCCGAGCGGGCGAGAAACGCCGGCAGCTCCGGGCGGACCCGGTCGTACTCCTGACGGAACTGGCCCGAGCTCAGAATCCGGCCGCCGCTATCCTGGAGCTGCAGCACCGCGAGACCGGCCTGACGGATCGCCGAGCGACCCCAGTCGAGCACCCAGCGCCGCGAGGCGGGGTCGTTGTCGACCACGGCCTGGCGGAAGCGGTCGTCGCCGGCGAGCTGGGCGGCGAAGGCGCCGAGCCGCCCCTGGATGCCGGTGCTCTCGCGCGTCAGGTCGGCCCGGATGCTCCGCACCGCGCCGTCCACTCGCGCCCGATACTCGTCGGTGAGGCGTCGGTCGACTTCGCGCCGGACGCCCAGCGCAAGGAGGACGAGCGGAATCACGCCCGCGAGCGCGAGCGCGAGGAACAGCCGGGTCCGGAACTTCATTTAACCTGCGCGGGCCGAAGCGTGCCGTCGTACTCGATCGCGAGGGCAGGGCTGGACCGCCGGATCACCGCGCTCTCCCGGGTCTCCACCAGCGGTACGACGTTGCTCCCGGTCGGCCAGCGGTTCAGATCGCGGCACGGCACCAGCGCCCGCTTGGGCAGGTCGATCACCGCCGCTCGGCCCTCGCGAGCGAGGAGTGAGTCGAGCGAGCCCCGGGGGACCCCGCGGGCGGTCAGGCCGGATTCGTCCGACAGGGCCACCAGGCGGCCCGCGAGGGCGGCCGCGACCGAATCGCCTTCAGCGTACAGCAGGGGGCCGCGCCGCTGCGGCGCTGGACCGGCCGCCGCCGCCCGGCACGAGGCGGCAGCCGGCCACCAGAACGGTGACACAGCCGGGCGAGACTCGCCGGGCACTACATCCTTGGCGAGCCCGGCCCGGAGCGCGGCCGAATCGGATGCTGCGGTCAAGGCCAGCGTGGCGCCGGGTGGGAGGACCAGGCTGTAGATGCGGGACCAGGGGAGTGCGACCACCCGCAGGTCGGTCTTGCGGCGGGCGTAGGCCAGCAGGTCGGAGTCCGACGTCCGGAGCAGCGTGGCCCCCCGCTCGAGTGCGTCGCGGGGATCCTTGGCGGCCGGCGCGAGGACCAACGCGGGGCCGCTGGAGTCGGCCGGCAGCGCGAGTGCGCGATCCGAAAGCACGGCGGGAACCGCCTCCGAGGGCTGCTCCATCTCCACGACGAGCCGGCGCAGGTCCAGGGGAATGATCCAGCGCACGCCGGCCGATTGCAGCGCCGCGGCCGCGGCCGGCTCGCGCCAGAGGGCCACTACTTCTCCGGCATCCGGGGCCGATTCGGCGAGGACGATCGTCCAGCTTCGTCGAGACTGATCGGCGCTCCAGGACTTGGCCGCCCCGGGGCCCGGCCTGCCGGCGCAATCCAGCCGCACCGGCGGCAGCGCCCACTGGCGCCGGACCATCGTCGAGTCATCGCCGGTGAGCGCCGCGAGGGAGATGGTGCCCGAATCGGGGGCCGTCTCACCGGCGACGACGCACTCGGCGTGGATGGTGGGCTTCGGGGCCGGTGGAGGTGCCGGCTGTGGCTTCGGTGGTGAGCCGCAAGCCGCGACCAGGAGCGTGGCGAGCGCCCGGCCAACGGCCCGATGCAGGGCCGTACGATCCGTGTTGTTGGGCATGGGAAGAATCTACCGCCGACACCGCCGGCCCGGCGCGGTGCGAGGCCGGGTCAGGGGTTGTTGGCGACGACGAACGGACTGCCGCCCATGCCGCTCTTGATGCGCTTGACCGCGGCCTGGGCCTCTTCCTTCGTGGCAAAGGTGCCCGCGCGCACCTTATAGAGGCCGCGCTCCCGGACGATCACGGCCGGGTACCCGAGCTTCTCGGCGGCATCCGCGGCATCGTCCGCCGCGCCCGGGGTGGCCACCGCCGCGACCTGTACCCGGTATTTCGCCTTCGAGCCCTGAGCCGAGGCCGACTTGGTGGAATCGGGAGGCGGTCCCGTCGCCGTCTTGGTGCGGGTGGAGTCGCCGGCGCGGCTCGAATCGGGGCCGCTCGTGGCGCTCGCGCTGTCACGCCGGGCACCGCTGTCGCTGACGATCTTCACGCCGCAGCGCTGGTACAGATATCCGAGCTGGTTCTGCAGCTCGAGATTGTCGCCGACGCGAGCCATCCCGTCGGCCAGCCACTCGCACGCGCGCGCGGGATCCTTGAGGTCGAAGTAGGTCCGCCCCGCCCAGTACGCGGCTTGCGCGTACAGGGGGGTGAGGGGGAAATCCTGCTTCAGACGCTCCAGGTTCCGCGCGGCCGCATCGAAGCTCCGGGTGGCGTAGTCCATCTGCACCAGCCGGACCAGCGCGTCGTCGCTCCAAACGGACGTGGGGTACTCCACCACCACGCGCTGCAGCGAGCGCCGCATGTCGGCGGCGTTATCGGCCACCATTGCCTGGGTGTAGAGGATCTCGGGATAGAGCGAGTCGGTCGGGGCGGTGCTGTCGAGCAGGCGCTGGATCGAGGCCCGCGCCGAGTCTCCCTGGCCTTCCTGCGCCGAGCGCACCGCGGCGACCAGCCGAGGGTCGGTCTGTGCTCCGGCCGGGCCGGACCCACCGACGAGGAGCGCGAGCACCGTCGCCCAGCGCAGCAGCCTCATGCCGCCTCCTTCTTCAACGTGCCCAGCCGGAGCAGCAGCGTCGCGAGAATGCCGCGCTCGTCGGAGATGGTCGTGCCCTTGAGCGAACGGTCGGCGTCCAGCGTCGCCTGGAGCGCCTGCCTTAGCCGGTCCGCCGGCCAACGCCCTGCCCAGCGAACCCAGCGGCTCTTCTCCTCGCCCCAGCTCAGCAGGCCGTAGACCCGGGAGCGCCGGATCACCTCGAAGACGGCGTCGTCCAGGGCCCGTCCCCGCACTCCCCGATCGTAGTGACTCCGCGCCACGCCCACCCCGACCAGGGTGGTGCCGAGCAGCGTCACCAGCTTGACGCCCGAGGCTCCCGGCTGGTCGAGCAGCGGGCCGAGCAGGGAGACGGCCGGACCGGTCCGGTCGTCCATGACCGCGTCACGCCAGTCGAAGACGGTCTCGCCGTGGCGGACGCCCACGACCTCGCCGACCTGCGCGGCGGTGAGCGGCTCACCGGGCGGTAAGGCCGCCAGCTTCTCCAGCTCAGCCGCCAGCGGGGCGAGCTCGCCCCCGACGGCGGCGAGCAGGTGGCCGGCGGCGTCCTCTTCCAGGGACAGCCCGAGCGCGGTGGCCCGGCGCTGGAGCCACTTGCGCACCCGATCGGCCGGAAGCGGCTCGAGCGCGACCGCGGCGCTCTGGCGAGCGATCTCCTTGTCCTCCGACTCCTCGCCCGCGCCCTGGACCAGCACCAGGACGGTCTCCGGGGCAGGGCGCCCGAGATAGCGCAGCAACGCGGCGCGGAGCTTGGGTTTCCGCTTCGTCGCCTCGATGTCGCGCAGCACCACGACCCGCCGGTCGGCCATCATGGGAAGGGTGGTGCACAAGGCGAACAGGTCGTCGAGATCGAGCTGGGCGGCGGTGCGCTGGTCGAGGTTGAAGTCGCGAAAGCCGGGGTCGAGCGCGCGGTCCAGGATGGCGCGCACGGCCTCGTCCTTCAGGATCTCCTCGGGACCGTGCAAGTAGTAGACCGGCGCGATCTCGCCCTTGGCGAGCCCGCGGAACAGCGCGTCGAGGTTGAGGGCCGGCATGGCGCGAATACTAATGGCCCGCCGGCGCGCCGGCGCGGAACTCTCCGGTCGCCGCCGCCCGCTCGTACAGCGCGAGCACGTGGGCCCGGCTCACCAGGCCGAGGAAGTGTCCCGTCGCCCGATCCACCACCGGAATCGAGGCGGTGCCGCGGACGCCCATCCGACGGATCGCCTCGAGCAGGCTGTCCCCCGGGGTCACCGACTCGGCCGGGCTCGCCACGTCGAGGGCCACCAACGGGGCCGCATCGGGCCGCCGCTCCCGGGCAAGCCGGCCGAGATCGGACAGCGTGATGACGCCGACCAGGCGACGGTCTTCGTCCACCACGGGGAGGTCGCCCTCCGCGCCGCTTCCCAGGTGATCGAGCAGGCGGTCCAGAGGCGCGTGCTCCCCCACCACGGCGGGCGCCGGGTCGAAGGCGTCGGCTACCCGGAGTCCGGCGAGCAGGTCGCGGTCGGCTCCCTGCTGGATCCGCTCGCCGCGGCGGCGGAGCCACCCGCTGTAGAGCGAGTCGGGCTCGATCCGCCGCGCCACCAGGTTGGCGATCACGGTGGTCAGCATGAGGGGGAGGACGATCTCGTAGTCGTTGGTCATCTCGAACACCAGCAGGATGCCGGTGATGGGGGCCGACGTCGCGGCGGCGACCACCGCACCCATGCCCACGATCGCGTACGCCTCGGGCCGGAGATTCAGGGTGGGGAAGAGTCCCGCCAGCGCGACGCCGAAGGCGCCGCCGGTGGCCGCGCCGACGTAGAGCGAGGGGGTGAACACCCCGCCTGAGCCCCCGCTGCTCAGTGTGATCGACGTCGCCACCATGCTTCCCAGGGCGAGGAGCGCGAGCGCCGACCAGCTCATCCGCCCGAAGACATCGAGGTGCACCGCCAAGTGCCCGTGTCCCACCAGCAGGCCCTTGGAAAGCAGCACCAGCGCGCCCACCACGGCGCCGCCGATGATGGGATGGCTCCAGCGGGGTAGCGTGAGCCGCCGGATGAAATCATCAGTGGCGAAGAAGAGCCGGACGAAGCAGGCGGCCACGAGTCCGGCGAGCACTCCCAGGAAGGGGTAGAAGATCAGCAGCTCGCGCTGCAGCGCGTAGCCATACTCCTGCGGGATGGGAAAGGCGGGATGGTTGCCCAGGAAGACGTGGGAGACCACCGCCGCGACGACGCTCGCCACCACGACCGGGGGGAAGGCGCCCACGGCCAGGGATCCGAGAATCTCCTCCAGGGCAAAAAAGGCCCCCGCCAAGGGAGCGTTGAAGGCCGCGGAGATTCCCGCCGCCGCGCCGGCGCCGACCAGTACCTTGGTGCGAGCCGGGTCGAAGCGGAACGCGTAGCCCAGCCAGGAGCCGAGCGCCGATCCGAGCACGGCGACGGGGCCCTCGCTTCCGGCGGCGCCCCCGGCGCCCAGCGTTACCGCGCTGGCCGCGGTCTTGGCCAGCACGGGCTGGAAGGGGATGCGGCCGCGCTCCCGCGCCACCGCGCGCTGCACGTCGGGCACGTTGAGGCCGTCGTGCTTGCGTCCAGGGCCCTGCATGATCACCCAGGCGACGTAGAGACCCAGTCCCGTGAGCAGCGGCCGATAGGCCAGGATGCCTTGCTGGGT
>DASSML010000447.1:0-4551 GCA_035688895.1 Gemmatimonadales bacterium | reverse complement strand
TCAACCGCTCGCTCGACCCCTCGAGCGCGGCCTACCTGCACCAGAGCGCCTACAGCGGGGGAGTGGACGGGCGCTGGCGGTTCACCCCGGAGTACGAGGTGTCCGGCTCGTTCGATCTGAGCCGGGTCGCCGGAGATCCCGTGGCGATCGCGCTGACCCAGCAGAACCCGGTGCACCTCTACCAGCGTCCCGACGGCCCGCTCGATTTCGACTCCACTCGCACCTCGCTCGCCGGGGCCAACGGTGAGGTTCGCTTCGCCAAGGTCGGCGGCCGCCGGCTCCACTTCGAGACCGCCTACCAACACCGCACGCCCGGTTTCGAGGTCAACGACGTCGGCTTCCTGCGCCAGGCCGACTTCCAGGCCTGGACCACCTGGGCCGTGCTGCAGTGGTACACGCCCAACCAGGTCTTCCAACAGCTGCGCTGGAATTTCAACAACTGGGAGTACTGGACTGCGGCGGGGCTGCCCACGGAGCGCGCGCTCAATACCAACGTTCACATCCAGTTCACCAATCGTTGGTGGCTGCACGCGGGTGGGACGCTGGGGCAGCTGGGAACGACTTACTGTGACCGCTGCGCCCGGGGCGGGCCGGCGGTGCGGCAGGATGCCTACCTCGCGCCGTGGATCTCGATCCAGGGGGACGACCGTCGGGCGCTGGTCCCGTCGGTGTCGGCCAACTACAACCACTCGGACCAGGGTCGGTCTCAGACGATCGAGGTGACCCCCGAGCTGGAGCTCAAGGTCTCGACCCGGTTCACCACCTCGCTCAGCACGACCTACAACCGGAACCGGAACGACATCCAGTACTTCGGCACCTTCGCCGACCCGGGTGGGGAGCTGCACTACACCTTTGCCCACCTGGAGCAGCGGACGATGAGCTTCACCTGGCGGCTGGGCTACACCTTCACGCCCAACACCTCGCTGCAGGTGTATGCCTCACCCTTCATCTCCAAGGGGACCTACAGCGACGTGCGGGAGCTCGACCAGCCCCGGGCGGAGGCGTACGATGACCGTTACCGCCCCTACGGCGACCCTGCGATCGCCGCGGAGCCGGGCGGGTTCAACTTCCAGCAGTTCCGGTCGAACGTGGTGTTCCGGTGGGAATACCGACCCGGCTCGACGCTGTTCCTGGTCTGGAGCCAGGGAAGGGAAGACAGCGCGCCGGTCGAAGGCAACCAATCCTTCCGCGACGACTTCGGTGACCTGTTCGGCCGGCGGGCGAACGACAGCTTCCTGGTAAAGGTGTCCTACTGGCTGGCCCGATAAGCTAGCTCTGCGTCCGGGCCACGATCACGGTGACGTTGTCCTGGCCACCCCCCGCGAGGGCGTCGGCCACCAGCTCCCGGCAGGCCGTCTCCGCGTCAGGGGCACGCTTCAGGATCTCCGCGATCCGCTCGTCGCCCACGTGCCGGGTCAGCCCGTCGGTGCAGAGCAGCAGCACGTCGCCGGGCTGCAGGTCCACCAGGCCCACCGCCACGGTCATCTCGTCCCCACCCAGCGCGCTCACCAGGGTGCCGCCCATCGGCGCCTTGGCGGCCATTTCCTCGGTCCACGCCCCCGCGTCCACCATGTACTCGCCCGTGGTCTGATCCCGGGTGAGCTGCTTGAGCACGCCCTTGTGCAGGTAGAAGGCGCGGCTGTCGCCCACGTGAACCAGGTAGCAGCGAGGCCAGAGCAGGGTGGCCATCGTGAGGGTGGTCGCGGGCCCCATCACCTTGCCGCCGCTCTGGGCCACCACGCGCTGGTGAGCCTCGTGCACGGCGGCCTCCAGGTGCCCCAGGAATTCATGCTCCCGGTCCACGTCGAGCTGGTGGATGCACCCCGCCGCGCGGCCGAGGTATTCGATCAGGGAGGTCACCGCCGTCTCGCTGGCGAGCGCGCCGCCCGGCCGGCCTCCCACGCCGTCGGCGACGAGGAAGATCAGGGCTTCCGGGCCGCGGAGCACATCGAAGACCCGCTGGTCCGGCAGGCTGGTCTGGCGCACGTCGGCCGACTTCTGCAGCGCCGCGATCACGAAGTGGTCCTCGTTGACCTTGCGCTTGAGGCCCACATCGGTGAGCCCGCTCGCGTCCACCCGTGCGGCCACCGCGGTCGCCGTCATGGCCGTGCCTCCCTGGTGGCGAGCGTCGCCCGGGCGATCCGCTGAAAGGCGTCCTCGACCCCGTCGCCCGTCTTGGCGCTGGTGCGTATCAGATCGAACGTCGATGCCAGGGCCTGCTCGTCCGCGTCGGTGATGGTCCAGCGCTCCTTCAGGTCGCTCTTGTTGAGCGCCACCACCTCGGGAACGTCGCCCGCCGCCTCCCGCACCAACGCCCGCAGCTCGGGGAGCTGATCGCAGGTCTCCCGGCGGGTGCCGTCGGCCACGTAGAGGATCGCGTGGGCGCCGCGCAGATAGCTGGTGGTGATGTCCTCCTGGCCGTCGCGGCCGGCCAGATCCCAGAGCACCAGGGTGACGCTGGTCCCGTCCAGCTCCACCTGCTTCCGATCGATCTTCACCCCGACGGTCGAGAGGTACCGCTCGGAGAAGAGCGTGTGGACGAAGCGCTGGACCAGGCTGGTCTTCCCGGTACCGAAGAGGCCCACCATGCACACCTTTTTCTGGATCATCTGAGGCTCACCGTGAACGAGACGCTCCGGTTGAGGGCGGGATTTCCCTGGGCGACTGGCTGGGTGGTGCCCAGGGCGCTGACCCGGACATCGGCGGGGGAGGTGCCACGCTCGGCCAGGGCGGCAAGCACCGTCTCCGCCCGCTCCCGGCTGAGGGTCTGGTTGGTCGCGTCGGTACCGGTCGGGTCGGTCCGGCCCGCCAGCTCGATGGTCGCGTTGGCCCCGAGCACCGCGGCTGCAGTCTGAACCCGGACCAGGGCCGCCGCCACCCGGGTCAGCGCTGCGCGTGCCGGACGGTCGAGCGCCGCGGAGCCGACACCGAACAGGATCCGCTCCCGCTCGACATCGGCGACCCGGCCGGCGAGCTCCGGCGGGATGTCGGGCGTGACTCCGCTCAGGTCGAGGGCGGCCACGCCGGGCGGTAGTCCCGCGGTCCGGGCGGTCGTGGCGAACCAGCGGAGCGACGCGGACCCCCGGAGTCGGAGGGTGTCGCCGGCGAGCGCGAGGGTAATGCCGGCCGGCGGGCTCAGCGCCGCTCGCGCGCGGGCCAGCACCAGCTGCGGCTGGAGCGAGAGGTATTGCTCCCAGTGCTGCTCGACCGTCGCGGTATCCACGCCGGCCGCCGCGAGGAGTGCGGACGGGTCGGCCGCCATGGGATCCCGGAGTCCGGTGAAGCTCCAACGGCCGCCGCGCTCCGCCTGGACCAGCACGATGCCCGGCTCGGAACGAAGCCGGGCGATGGCACCGGTCCAACGCCGGTGCGAGCGCCAGGCCAGTCCCCCGAGCACCAGGACGATCAGAAGCCCGGCGATGGCCCAGGGGAGCCAGGCGGCGCGACGGCTGGTCCGCTCTCGCCCCGTGGCCACGACGGTCGCGAGACACTCCTCCAGCAGCGGCCGGACTCCGGCCAGCGGCGCGGTGTCGCCGTCGAAATCAGCCAGCGGAGCGGAGAACTGCAGGTGGATCGTCTCCACCGTGTCCTGCAGCTTGGTCAGCAGGGTGTCCGGCGCCTGGCCCCGCACGACCGCCGCGATCATCGCGCGGGGTCCCTGCTCGACCATCACCGTGAGCTCGCCGACGCTGAACTGACGGAGCCCGCCGGCGTCGCGCTCGGGAGCGAAGGAGTCGGCCACGAAGTCCCGGATGGCGGTGAGCATCCCCGAGATCAGGTCGGGATCGCTGGCGGAAAGGTCCGGCGCCCAGGCGTGGGACAGGAGGAGACCGGTCTCGGTGTGGATCAGGAAGACCTGCTCGACCCGGTAGACCAGCGCGTGCTTGAGGACGATCTGGGCGTAGGGGACCCCGGTGCGCCACGCCTCCAGGCGCCAGCGGAGGCCGCGGGGAGAGAGGCTGTGCTCGATCGTGCTGTTGATCGAGGCGACCAGCCCCGCGAGCGTTTCGGCGATCGCCTTGCGGATCGCCGGGCCGAGCACCGGGAAGATGGCGCTGGCGATCTCACGCGGGTTCCGGCGAACCGACTCGCCGATCGCGCTCTCGACCGTGGGCGCGAGTGCCCGGGCAAGCTGGCGGTCGCGTCCGGCGCGCAGGGCGATCGCCTCCGGGAGCAGGTCGGCGACCTCTTCCGGCGTGGCCCCGGCCTCGAGGCGGCGCTCCAGCTCGCGCAAGCGCCGCCGCTCGGGGCCGAGGATCAGCTCGCGAAGCTCGGAGAGCTCCTGCGCCGACGGGTCGAACTGACCGGTGGCGGACGATTCCCAGGGTGCCCGGTCGTCGGGCATGGCTCAGGCCTTGTGGCCGTTCTTTCCGCCGACCTTGGCGGCCAGGTCGGCGAACATGCTCGAGAGCGCGGCCCGGTCGGTCTTGGTGGCCTTGAGCTCCTCGTGTGACCGGGTAAGCTCGGCCGTCAGCCGCTCTCCCAGCCGCGCCAGGTCGGCCGCGGCCGCCTTGGACTGGAGCAGGAGCTGGTCGCGCAGGGCCGCGTCGG
>DASSML010000446.1:0-6403 GCA_035688895.1 Gemmatimonadales bacterium | reverse complement strand
TCGAAGGCCAGGCCGGCCAGCGTCCGGACCCGGGTGGAGACCGACGTGCGCCCGCTTAACGCCGCCATGACGAGGCTGCCGAGAATGGAAAGCGCCGCCGGCGCCCAGAGTCCGGGAAGGCTGAAGTAGATTGCCCTGGAGTGCTCGGAGAGCAGGGACGTGAACGGTCCCGCCAGGAAATAGGCGGCGGCGTAGAGCAACGCCACCATCCTGAGCCGGCGGAGCGCCTCGGTCTGGAGATCCGTCGGCAGGGTCCACACGCTCGACGCCGACCCCGCGGCGGACGGGGCGCCGGGGCCGAAGAACGTGTCCTGCGAGGGCTGGGTGTCGGGCGGGGTCGGCATTGCCGATTCTAAGCTATCCCCAGGAGGCTCGCATGCGAGGCGGCGAACGGCAAGCTCGCGGCGGGGCGTCCGCGACCTAGGCGGCGTCGGGCTCGGGCGAGGGCTCCTCGAGCCCCAGGACGGTCACCGCCAGGTCGGGCGATAGCTCCTCGACGTGCCTCAGGCGCTGCTCCATCGCGCGGGTACGCCGCCCCGTGTCTTCGATGGTGTTGCTGGCGGTGGCGAGCTGCCGGCGCACCCGCTCGAGCACCTCTCCGAATTTCCCGAATTCGCTCTTCACCGCGCCGAGCACGCGCCAGACCTCACTCGAGCGCCGCTCGATCGCGATGGTGCGGAACCCCATGCGGAGACTGCTGAGGATCGCCGCGAGCGTGGTCGGGCCCGCCACCACCACCCGGCACTCGGCGTGCAGCTCCTGCACCAGCCCCGGCTGCCGCAGTACCTCGGCGTAGAGTCCTTCGGTGGGCAGGAACATGATGGCGAAGTCCGTCGTCGCCGGCGGGACCAGGTACTTCTCCCCGATCTCCCGCGCGGAGATCCGGACCGCCTGCACCAGAGCCGCGGTCGCCGCCGCGAGCGAGTCGGAGTCGGCTCGCTCGGCCGCGTCGAGCAGCCGCTGATAGTCCTCCTGCGGGAACTTCGCGTCGATCGGCAGGTAGACCGGCTCGCCGTCGGGCTCGCGCCCGGGCAGCCGGATGGCGAACTCCACCACCTCGCTCCGCTCGGCGTTGGGCCGGTGATTGGCGCAATACTGGTCCGGGGTGAGGATCTGCTCCAGGATCGCGCCGAGCTGGTACTCCCCCCAGACGCCGCGGGTCTTCACGTTGGTCAGCACCCGCTTGAGGTCGCCCACGCCGGTGGCGAGCGCCTGCATCTCGCCCAGCCCGCGCTGGACCGCCTCCAGCCGCTCGCTCACCAGCGCGAACGACTCGCCCAGCCGCCGCTCGAGCGTCCCGTGCAGACGCTCGTCCACCGTCACCCGCATCTCTTCGAGCTTCCGCTCGTTCCCGTCCCGTAACCGGTGGAGCTCATCCGTCAGCAGCCGCGACTGGCGCTCCCCGGTCTCCTGCATGGCGCTGGTCAACGCACCCAGCCGGGTACCGATGGCCTCCAGCTGACGCTGCTGCAACGAGGTGAGCTGGGTCAGGGCGGCGAGCTGCTCCTGCCGGGCGGCCCGGAGCTCGGCGCGGAGGCCGCGCTCCAGGTCCGGCCCGGATCCACCGCGCTGCCGCAGGGCGGGGACCAGGGTGACGGCGACCAGGACCACCACGAGGACGCCCAGGAGCAGCTCCGTCCCGCTCATGCGATCTTCATCCGTTTCTTCATGCCGTGGACGTAATGCGCCTTGCCGTCCTTCATATCGGGAAGGAAGCAGAGGAGCGCATAGTCCCCGGCGGGAAGGTCGACCGCGACATAGGCCACCGTGCCCGGCATGATCCCGGAGATGCCTCCGTGCAGCGTGCCCGGTGCGGGGCCCACCTGGTGCTCACCCCAACGGGCGAAATCCTCCGGCGTCTTGCCCGGCTCCAGTCGAACGAACACCAGCTCGTGGGGCTGCTTGGCGCCGTTGGTGACCCGGATGACATGGTGGCCTGCCGTGAGCGGCGCGGAGAGCTTGAAGTCGTAGTCCACCAGCGTCATCTCGACGTCGGACGTGGTGTCCGCGGTCGAGGCCGTCGCCTCGGTTGCCGGGGTGACGAGGAGCGGGCGCATCATCCCCTTCGCCATGTGGGGCACGCCCGCAGTGTCCGGAATGAAGCACACCATCACGTACTCGCCGGCCTCGAGCGGCATCCGGACCTCGGAGGTGCCGCCGACCGGCGGCGGGTTGGGCCCGCCGGCGGGCAGAGCCCAGGTCGGCATGCCACCCTTCTGAACCGCGGCCTGGAAGTCCGCCATGGTCTTGCCTTCGCCCAGCCGGAGAAGCTGCACGTGGTGCGGCGACGGACCGCGATTGGTCAGCTGGATGGTGACCAGGCCGGCGGGGATCTGGTCGGGGGCGTCGAACTTGTAATCGGAAGCGGTGACGGTCAGGATCTCGGGCGTGGGGGCGGCAGGTGTGGCGGCTGGGGGTGCGTCTGCGGGCGGCGCTTCCGCGCGTCGCTCCGAGCCGCATCCGCCCAGGATGAGCGCGGCCACGACGGCGGCGCCCGGACGGATCCGAGGGGGCATGAACGCTCCATATGTCGGGGGTGCCCGTACCCTGCCCTGTCGGCCCCCGTCCGTCAACCCCCTGCGATGCTCAGCGTCCGGCGAGCGCCACCGGCCGGAGCGAGTCGATCGCGGCGGGCGGCAGCACCTGGGTCGCTTGCAGGATCTCACGGCGCACCTGGCTGGCGCGGGCCAGCACCTTGGCCGGATAGCGGTGGCAGTCGGGCGTGTTGGTGCCCTTGACGCACCCGTTGTAGCGCAGGAGCGCCGCGGCCGGCGAGCTGGTGGCGCGCAGGTTCCGGGCGAGGATCAGCGTCCCGTGGCAGATGTTGCTGTCCACGTCGACCAGGTTTGCCGAGTTGCAGAGCCGGGCGCCGGCGTGCATCGGCATCACCTGCATCAGCCCCTGCGCTCCGACCGAGCTCTCGGCCGCGGGGGTGAGGGTGGTATTCTCGGTCACCAGCACCGCCGCGATGAGCGAGGGCGGCACCTGCTGGCGCTTGGATTCGCGGAGAACGGCGCGGCTGATCCGCCGCACCAGCACCCGGTCGGCACTGTAGCGGGCCAGGTACGTCTCCAGCGGCCGACGGACCTGCGCCGACGTGAGCTGCGCTTCCGCCCGCATGCTGTCGCTCACGGTGACGTTACGAGGAGCCACCCAGTCGACGGCCGGGCGGACAACCTCGGGACGCGGATTCTCGGGCATGGACGGCTTCGGGCCCGAGACGATGATGGCGCCGGCCAAGCTGGCGGCGGCGGTGGTCGCGACAATGGTGTGCATTGATCTGCCCTCCATGAGCGTCACGATCTGCACGGGACACCCGTGCCGGCCGGACAGTAGGGCAGGTCCCGGGCTCACCGTGCCATGAGGCCGAAAGTCGCTGTGGGACGGGCAGATGCCGGACCGAGTGCAAACGGCTTCCCTTGGCACGGGTTGTGGTGCCGCCACACCATCGGGTCGGCCTGTGGCTCCGGAGCGCGCCGAGACCTGCATCGGCCCCGCGCCGGAGCCTGCACACTGTCTTAAGCCGCGGCACGGATCGCCCGGGTAACAGCGGCAATGGGGCGCTCCCGCCCGAGGAGCTGGTCCAGCGACCACGCCCCGCTGCCGCCCAGCACGACGACGCCGGCCAGCGCGATCACGAGGAGGTGGTACTCGAAGCCCTCGCTCCCCGCCGGGAGGGCCCCGAACCAGTTCATGAAGAAGCCGTTCGCCACGTGGGTGCTGATGGCCCCGAGCATGAGACCGATCACTCCGATCGCCGCGATCCGCCCGCCCAAGCCAAGGATGAGCGCCACCGGCGCGGTGATCTCCGTGACCAGGGCGAGCACGGCGAGGACCGCCGGAAAGCCGAGCGTGCCGGTCATCCAGCCGAGCGTGCCGTGGAAGCCGTAGCCGCCGAACCAGCCCAGCACGTGCTGAGCGCCGTGGGGAAACAAGATCAGGCCGACCGCCACGCGGGCCAGCGTGGGCAGCGGGGTCGGCGTGGTGCGGAAGAGGCGGGACATGATGCGCTCCGGGTGAATGTGATTGTTATGACAACAGTTGCTTAGCTAAGTATTGACCATGAAAACGGGCCGCTATGCCTCGGCCCGGGCGGCGTGCCGCGGAGCGCCCCGCTCCGCGTTGGCCCGCCGGATCTCCTCCAGCATCCCCAGGAGAGCGGCGAGCCGGGCCTCCGACAAGTCCGCGGTCACCTCCTCGTCCAGCGCGTCCACTTTGGGGTCCAGGCCGTCCAGCAGCCGGCGCCCGTCCGCCGTGACGAAGCACAACACCTGGCGCCGGTCGGGCTGGCTCCGCTCCCGACGGATCAGCCCGGCGGCCTCGAGCTTGTCCAGCAAGCGGGTGATGGTGGTACCCTCGTCGATCATCCGCTCGCGGATGGCCAGGGTTGCGATGCCCCCGCTCCCCGCACCGCGAACGATTCGGAGCGCGTTGTACTGGGGCCAGCTCAGCCCCGCGGGCTCCACCAGCCGGGCGAAGGCCCGGGTCACCACCGACGCCGTGCGCAGCAAGGCCACTGCCGCCTCCTGTCGCCGGGAGCGGAACGGCCGGCGTTGTCCCATTTCGACCTGCAGGCCACTGCCACGACGCGACGAGGGCCGGACCATGCTGCCTCCTTGAACCATGCATGAGCAATGGTTGCCATGATAACTAACTCGACCCGGACGCGCAAGCCCGCAGGGCTCCAGGCCCGGTACCCGACGTTCCGGGGCCTCGCAGGGCCTGAAACCGCCCCCGAGCCCCGGCGTAGGTCTACATAGGAAGCCCGTTCATTCCCATCGTCGACAACTGCAACGTGCCGGAGGACCCGATGTTCCGTCCGTGGACCCCGCCCCTGCTCGCCTGCGCCCTGACGCTGCTCGCCGGGTGCGATCGGCGCGAGGCCGAGAGCGAGACCGCCAGCGCCGTCACCACCGACACCGCCGCCGCGAGCGCGGCCGCGGCCGCCGGCGCCGTCCCCCTCAGCACCAACTCGGCGGAGGCGCGCCAGCTCTACCTCGAGGCCCGCGCGGTCGCGGAGCAGCTCCGGGCCCACGAGGGCCGGGCGCTCTACGAGAAGGCCGCGGCCGCCGACCCGACCTTCGCCATGGCGCACTACCAGCTGGCGCTCAATTCCGCCACGGCCAAGGACTTTCTGCAGCACATGAAGGAAGCCGTCGCCTTGAGCGACCAGGCGTCGGAAGGCGAGCGCCTCTTCATCCTGGCCGCGGATGCGGGCGGCAACGCCAACCCGGCCAAGTCGCTGGAGTACCAGGAAGAGCTGGTGGCCAAGTACCCCCGCGACGAGCGGGCCCATCAGCTGCTCGGTACCACCTACTTCGGCCAGCAGGAATACGACAAGGCGATCGAGCAGTATCGCGCCGCCACGGCGATCAATCCCTCCTTCAGCCCGGCCTACAACCTCCTGGGCTACTCCTACCGCAGCATCAAGCAGTATGACAGCAGCGAGGCCGCCTTCAAGAAGTACATCGAGCTGATCCCGGGCGACCCGAATCCGTACGATTCCTACGCCGAGCTGCTGCTCAAGCTGGGACGGTTCGACGAGTCCATCGCCCAGTACCGCAAGGCGCTCGCGCACGACTCCAACTTCGTCGCCTCCAAAGTGGGCATCGCCACCAACCTCATGTATCAGGGCAAGCACCAGGCGGGCGCGGCGGAGATGGATCGGCTCTACCAGCACGCCCGCGACGACGGCGAGCGGCGGACCGCGCTCTTCGTGAAGGGGGTGATCCTGGTGGATGCCGGCAAGACCGACGCCGCCCTCAAGGAGATCCAGCGGGAGTACGACCTCGACGTCAAGCTCGCCGACACCGCCAACATGAGCGGCGACGCCCTGCTGCTCGGGAACATCCTGCTCAACGCCGGCCGGTTGGACGCCGCCGAGAAGCAGTTCGGCCACTCGCTGGACCTGGTGGAGAAGAGCAGTCTGTCGGCGGACGTGAAGGAGGACACCCGTCTGGCCGACCAGTACAATCGGGGCCGGGTGGCCCTGGCGCGGGGCGACTTCGGCGCGGCGAGCACCGCCGCCGATGCGTACCTCAAGGGCGCCGAGGGGAGGAACAACATCTTCCGAGTCCGGCAGGCGCACGAGTTCACCGGGCGCATCGCGCTGGCCCAGAAGAACTACGATCAGGCCATCGCCCACCTGGAACAGGCCAACGTGCAGGACCCGGGTGTGCTCTACGCGACCGCGCTGGCCTGGAAGGGCAAGGGCGACGCCGCCAAGGCGAAGAGTCTGGCGGCGGACGCGGCCAATTCCAACGTGCTGCCGCTCATCTCCTACGCCTTCGTGAGGGACGAAGCCCGGCGGATGTCGTAGCCGGGGGCGCGGGCCGCGGTCTCAGGCCGCGGCCCGCGCCAGGTGGGCATGGATGAACATCACGGCCATCGACCCTTCGCCGAC
>DASSML010000445.1:0-12747 GCA_035688895.1 Gemmatimonadales bacterium | reverse complement strand
CGTCGGCGACCTCGTTGGCCGTCGGTCCCCTGACCGTCGGCGCGACCGGCCCGCGCACCTGCACCTGCTGGCTCGCGCCGTTGCCCGAGAAGGTCACTTGGATGACGCGATCCTCCTTGGCGTCGCCGTCATTGTCGATCTTGAACTGGTAGAGCTGGTCGGGATCGAACGAGGGGTCGGCCGCCGCGCCGGCGGGGGTGAGGAAGGCGCGGGAGTTCATCACCAGCACGATCCGACCCGCGGTCGGGCTGGGGAACGCGTACACGTCGGTCATGTCCTGCTTCGGATTCGCCTCGACGTCGGGCGTGTCCTGGTGGTCGGAGCCGAGCGCGAGCCTGGTGCCGCCCAGGATCGCCAGGGCGGCCAGTCCGGTCAGAATCTTCCAGCGGGTGGAACGAGATCGCTGCTGCATGGCCGAGCCTCCATGAGGGTGTGACTCGGCTACGCTCGGCGACGTGATTCGGATCTACGGGGGAGCCGGATGCATCCGGAGGGGGCG
This sequence comes from Gemmatimonadales bacterium, assembly GCA_035688895.1. Lineage (GTDB taxonomy): Bacteria > Gemmatimonadota > Gemmatimonadetes > Gemmatimonadales > GWC2-71-9 > CAVVWJ01. The sequence goes on along the minus strand of DASSML010000445.1, from coordinate 12,248 downwards.
GGCGGCTCGTACTCAGGCGGGATGGACGGGCGGTGTCACTTCCGTTGGACGCGAAGACGGCCGCACAGCCTTCCGGTACCCGGGAGTGACCGGAGGGTTGCGCGCAAGCGAGTGGTACTACGCGGGTTGGCGGAGGGGCACGGATGGCACTGCGCTTGCATTGCCCAGCGGCACGAACGAGATGTCGCCAGCCGTCAGTCTTCAGAGGGTGTTGGTTCCTACTGCTCTACTGCACCTCTGGAGGCTGACGTCTGGCGACTCTTCCCCTTTGCGGATTCACCAGCTCCAGAAGCGGTCGGGTGCGCAGCGGCTGAGATCCTCCCCCAGCGGCTCGCCCGCGACCAGCTTACGCACGAGTCGGCCCGTAAGGGCGGCGAGCAGGATGCCGTTCCGTCCGTGGCCGCTGGCATACCAGAGTCCCGAGAGGCGGGGCTCCGGACCGATGATCGGCAGACCATCCGCCGTCACCGGCCGAAGTCCCGCCCAGGTGCGACGCACCTCGGTCCGATCGACGCCGGGCCAGAGTGCGGTCACGGCATTGAACACCCGCGCCAGCCCTGCGCCGGTCACCTCGGCACGGTAGCCGGCGAATTCCATCGTCGAGCCGACGATCGCCTCGTCGCCGCGCGCGACGATGTAGCCGCCGTGGCCGTAGATGATGGCGCGGCGCGCGTCGGCCGGCCAGGGCAAGGCCGCCATCTGCCCCCGCACCGGGGCGATGGCCAGCGGACGAGGAAGCCCATCGATCGAGGGCGACCAGGCCCCGGCCGCGAGTACCACCGACTCCGCCGCGTAGCGACCCCGCCGGCCGACCACACCAGTGATCCGATCGCCCCGTGTCTCGAGCGCCGTGACGGTGTCCTGCTCCAGGGTCGCCCCGAGCCGTTCGGCGTCGCGGCAGAGGGCGTCTACCAGCCGAGCCGGCTCGAGGGCGCCATCGTAGGGCGCGAAGAAGGCCCCGTGCGTGGGGCCAAGCCAGGGCCAGCGGGTCCGCACCTCGTCGGCGTCGAGCCAGTCACCGAGGTGCCCCTGTTGCCGTTGCCAGGCGCAGCGGGACCGAAGCTCCGCCGCCTCGGCTTCGGTGGCCGCTACGGCGGCGATCCCCTCCTGCCAGAGTCCGAGGTCGATGCCGGTCGTCTCCAGCAGCTCCGCCGCAAGCCCGGGATAGACCTCGCGCGCCTCCAGGCCCAGCTCGAGCAGCGGGTCCTCGGGACCCGCCTCGATCTGGGGCGCGAGCATGCCCGCGGCGGCCTTCCAGGCCTGGCCCAGCTCGCCCCCGGCCTCGAGCAGCAGGACCCGCCGCCCGGCGAGCGCCAGCTCCCGGGCGGAGGCTGCCCCGACAGGGCCGCCACCCACGACGATAACGTCAAACGATCGAATCACTTATATTCCTACGAAACTTTTTGAAACGTCCGGGCGTACTGCGCCTGTCCCGTCGTCAGGAGGAAGTTACCATGCTCAGGAACCTGCTCGGCTTCGCCCTTTTCGCGATCATCGCCTTGTTCCTGCTCAAGGTTCTGTTCGGCCTGTTCGGGCTGGTGCTCGGTCTGCTGGGCACCGTGCTCTGGTTCGCCTTTATCGGGTTCCTGATCTACCTGCTGCTCAAGGTCTTTGCGCCGGACACTGCGGCGCGGGTGCGGGAGACGATTCGGGGACGGGCGTAGGCGCGCTGGGCCGCTAGCGCTCCAACTCCAGCGACACCCCCCAGAACAAGAGGGGCAACAGCACCTCGTGGTGCCCGGTCAGGAGGTATCCCTGACCGCCGGCCCGCGTGGGGCGCTGCACCACGTTCATTCGTGGCCGGTAGTGGCGCTGCATGTCGAAGTCGGCCGCGAGGAAGTGAGTCGGCCGGCCGTCGGCGAGGTTCCGGGCCACGGTGAGCGCCTTGAGGAAGACCTCCGGCAGGACCACCGCGCTGCCGAAGTTGAGTACCGCTCCCCCCTGATGCAGCGCCGGCAGTGACCCGGCCAGACGCCGGAAGTCCCGCAGGCTGGTGCTGCCCAGGGCGGCGCCGTCGGCAGACGGATGCTGGTGGGTGATTTCCGCGCCCAACGCCGTGTGGACCGTGACCGGGACATCGTGGCGGAGTGCCGCGAGCAGCACCGACGCCTCCTCGCCGGGCAGGGAAGACCTGGCATCCAGCGCCCTCGCCAATCCTTCGCCCATGCCCTGTTGGGCCTGCGCGGCCGCGGCGACCGCCGCGTTCATCTCGGCGCCGGTCTCCTCCGCCATGCCGAAGGTCCCGTCCGCCAGACCGCTTTCCACGTCCTCGCTGGTGCCGCCGAAGGCCGCCAGCTCGAAGTCGTGGATCGCGGCCGCGCCGTTGAATGCGAGGTGGCCGACCACGCCGCGCCGAATCCAGTCTACCAGCAGCGGACCGAGCCCGACCTTGATCACGTGTCCCCCGACGAGCAGCACTACGCCCCGCCGCGCCCGGGCCGCGGAGACGACGCCGGCGATGACCGCGCGCAGGTCTCGCGCGGCGAGAACGTCGGGGAGGCTGTCGAGGAAGGCGTCGAAGGACTGGTCGGCGCCCGGCGGGGCCGCGAGAAGCGAAGCGTCGACCTTGTTGCGTCGAGAGCCGACCGGCACGGTGCGTACGCGGCCGAGATCCGCCTCGCGGTAGCTCATACTCAGGGCGTCGGGGTCGCCCCGGAGGCCGGGGCCGAGGTCGGCACGACCATCTCCTTCAGCCGCAGTGTGATGGTCCCGAAGTTGAACTTGGTCCGGATCTGCACCGGCAGCCGGCGAGCGTCGTCGGTGAGCCAGAGCCGGGTCTCGGAGCGCTTGGAGAACATCCCCTTGGTGTCGATCACCGGGTGGAGGACCAGGCAGGGCACATCCGTGCCGTCGGGCAGCTCCATCTTTTCCCGCTTCTCCACCTTGATGGTGACCGGGTTCTTCTCCTTCCGGAAATAGCGGTCGAAGGTGTAGGTCTTACCCACCTCGAGCGGCGTGATCCGGACGAAGTAGAAGAAGGCCGCGTCGTCGAGCGGGTCTTCCGGCGTGGCGTAGGTGGTATCCCGTCCGACTTCGCGGAAATAGCCGGAATCGGGAAAGATCTCGTAGGTCCGCTTCTTGGGCTTGTCGTTCTCGTTGAAATCCTGCACGAAGCGGTGGGACGCGAAGGTCTCGGTGGAGACCCACGACTCCAGCACGTCGTCGAGCGAGTAGAACACGGTCTTGCCGGTGAGGCGGAAGCGGAAGCGGAAGGTCTCGTGCCCCCTGACAGAGTCGAGCGAGGCCACCTGCAGCGTGCCCGAGCCGAGGGTGAGCATCCCCAGCTTGGCGCTGTAGGTGAGGGTCTCGCCCACGACGAACGGGTAGTCCGGCGCCGGGGCCGCGGGAGGGCCCTGGAGGAGCGCCAGCAGCAGCGCGGCCGGACGGATCACGAGGACACCGTCTCCGCCGGGCGCTCGCCCTCGGGCACGGGGATATCGGTGGGCGGCGGGATCGGCGCCGCGCGGAGCCGTGCGCGGGCGTGATAGAGCTCCATGGCCTGGTGGCCCGCGCGCACACGGCTGAGCCGCTGCCGCAGGTCGTGGCGCTCGATGGTCGGCACCGTCTCCACCCGGCGGGCGTAGCGGCCGGCGCGCCAGTACAGCTCGGCGTTGGCCACCCATCCATCGCTCACGAAAAGCCCGGTGTTCTGGCTTCGCAGGGCGTTGCGCAGGACCACGAGCCGCAGGATCGCGTAGCCGGAGAGAATGTCACGCACCCCCGCGACCGAGACCACGCCCCGGAGCAGAAGCGGTCCGTAGCGGCGCACCATGCGGTGGGCCCGGGACGGTTCGCCTTCGAGACGAGCCTCCGCCACGACCAAGTCCGCCCCGCTCTCGATCCGCCGCACCAGGTCGGGAATCGCCTGCGGCGAATGGGCGAAATCGGCGTGCATCAGAATGGCCGCATCCCGCTTGGGCCGGTCGGTGAGCTCGACCGCCTGGCGGAAGAGGCGGTCCACCGAGGCCGCGTAGCCACGCCGCTCCTCGTGCCGCAGGACGGTGAGCGGCAGCACGCGGGTATAGCGCTCGAGCACCTCGGCCGTCGTGTCGGTCGATCCGTCGTCCAGGACGAGGAGCTGATACTCGCGGGGAAAGCTCGCGAACACCTGCCGGATCTTCCACAGCAAGAGGCCCACCGTGGGCGCTTCGTTATAGCTTGGAATACAGACGTAAATCATCAGCCGTCAAAGGTGTGGGGCGCAGGAACGATACACGGTCAGGACCTCCCCTGCCATGCGCTCCGCGGTGAAGTGGCGGACCGCCTCCGCGGCCCGGGCGGCGAGGGCGGTGCGGAGCGACGGATCGCCCAGAATGCGGGCGACCGCGTTGGCCAGGGCCTCGGGATTGACTGCCGGAACCAGCAGTCCCGCCCCCCCGCCCAGCATCTCCCCGAGTCCCCCCGCGGAGGTGGAAGCAACCGGGATGCCACGGGCCATGGCATCCAGGACGGAGGTGCCCAACCCCTCTTCCCGTGAGCTCATGACGAACACGTCGGCTTCCGCGATCAGACCCTCGGGCTCCGGGATGCGTCCCAGAAAGTGGACACGGTCGTTGAGCCCGAGCTGGTCCCGGAGCCACTCCAGGACGGGGAGCAGTTCGCCGTCCCCCGCGATGGCCCAGTGGAGGCTGGGGAAGCGCTCAGCCAGTCGGCGGGCCGAGTGGAGCAGGGTGGCGTGGTCCTTGTGGGGAACGAGGGCGCCGACCGTCACCGCGACCAGGCTGTCGTCGGCCAGGCCGAGCCGGGCGCGCACGCCGAACGGGGCGATGGCCCGCACGGCATCGAGATCGATGCCGGAGTGCACCACGACCAGCCGGTCCGCCAGGATGCCGTCGTTGGTGAGCACGGTGGCGACCGCTTCGGAAATCGCGATGATGCGGGAGGCGCGCGCCCAGAGCCCGCGCCGGCGGAGCGGAAAGTCCACCCGCCGGGTGGCGACGAATGGGACGCGCGTCAGGAGCGAGGTGATGCCGGCCAGCGTTACCGCATGGGCGTCGTGCGCGTGCAGGAGTGTCGCGCCCCGGCGCGCGGCGGCGACCACGGCGGCGAGGGCCCGAAGGTCGAGCCCGGCACGCCAGGTCGCCGGCACCACCGGCACCGCGTCGGCGCGGAGCCGGGCTGCCAGCTCGGAATCCGCTCCGGTCACCACCGTCTGCGCCACCTCGCCGCTGCGCTGCAGCTCGCGGGCGAGGAGCCACACCTGCCGCTGCCCGCCGCGCCACTCGCGGCCGGAGGCGACATGGACGACCGTCCCGGTCACGTGGGCGGGAGCGCTTCGATGGCGATGCTGCCGGAGTCGCGGCGAGAGGCGAGCGGACCGGCCTCGCGCGCGATCTCGTCGAGCAGGCGGCGCAGCTCGGCCAGGCTGAACGGCTTGTGCAGGTAGGGACGGTCGAGCGACTGGAGAAAGGCGAGGGTGTCGCCCCGCACGGTGTCGCCGGTGGAGAAGACCAGGCGCGCCGCCTGCTGGGGGCGCCGCCGGGCCAGCTCCTGGTAGAACTCGCGCCCGCCGAGGCGGGGCATGCGGAGGTCGGAGATGAGGAGGTCGAAGTCGTCGTTGCCGGCGAGCGCCAGGGCCTCCTCGCCGTCGCTTGCCACGACGGGGATGTGGCCCCACGCCTCCAGGGTCGCGCGCATGTAGTGCAGGATGTGGGGCTCGTCATCCACCACCAGCACCTTGAGCCGCCGGGCGGGCGCGCCTGGTCGGACGTCTTCCGCGGGCGCCAGCGGCTGGGTGGCGAGCGGGAGCTGGACCGTGAACGTCGAGCCTCGGCCTTCCTCGGTGGCCAGCATGATGCGTCCGCCGTGCTCACGTACGATGCCCTGGCTGATCGAGAGCCCGAGCCCGGTGCCCTCGCCCTCGGGCTTGGTGGTGAAGAAGGGCTCGAACACCTGCGCGGCGAGCCCCTCCGTCATCCCCGGTCCGTCGTCCACGACGTCGATGGCCACGCCGTCGAGCCATCGGCGCGCGCGCACGACCACCGTGCCGGGACGTCCCGTGGAGGCGATCGCCTGGGCCGCGTTGTTGATCAGGTTGACGAACACCTGCTGGATCTGGTTGGGATCGATATCGGGCACCGGAAGCTCGGCCTCGACCTCGAGCACTCCGTCGACCCGATGCGCCATGAGCTGATTGCGCAGCAGGAGGAAGGTGGCGTCGAGCAGCGGCTTGAGCGGGGTGGGGCGACGCTGATGCTCCTGCTTCCGCGCAAAGCTCAGCAGGTTCTTCACGATGTTGCTGGCCCGCTCGGCCTCCTCCTGGATCACGCTCAGCGGCTCCCGCAGCGCCGGCGGCACATTGGGGACCTCGGTGAGGTAGTCGGCGAACCCGACGACCGACGCCAGCGGGTTGTTGAGGTCGTGCGCGATCCCGGCGATGAGCTGGCCGATAGCGGACATCTTTTCCGACTGGATGAGCTGGTCTTGCAACCGGCGCCGTTCCGTTTGATCATCGAAGAGGAGCACGACGGTGGAGCGGTCGGTGCTGCTAATCGGCACCACGGTAACCGCATAGGTCCGATCGCCGGTGCGGAGCTCGACCTCGCGGCCCGCTCCTTGCTGCTCCAACGCCCGCTGCAGATCCGCAGCCCATTCGGGTGGGATAAAGGCCTGCCAGGGCCGGCCGATCAGGCCGGCCGGCGGGGCGTTGACCAGGTCGGCGAAGGCCCGGTTGGCGCGGCGGATCCGGCCGCCGCGGTCCACGATGCACAGGGCGGGGGAGATGGCGTCCACCACCTCCTGCCAGGATCGCCGGCCGTCGTCGTGCAGGTCGACCAGTCGGGCGCTCTCGAGCGCGATGCTGGCCTGCGAGACCAGGCCCTGCAGCAGGGCCAGGTCACCCGGGGTGTAGCGGCCCGGCTCACCGCGCACCGTCACCGATCCGGTTACTCTGGCCTTGGCGATCAACGGGACGATCAACCAGCACCCTCCGGCGGACGGCTGTGGCGCGATGGCGCCTTCCTGGACCAGCGGGTCGAGGCCGTCGGCCAGGAGCAGCGGCCCTCGGCGGGCGGCCAGGTCGAGCAGGGCGCGGCGGTCGGGGCCGCCACCGGGCCATTCGTGCACCGACGCGAGGGCGTCGACGTCCCGATGATAGAGGCTGACGGCGATCTCGGCCGGGCCGAAGGCCTCGCGGATGTGGCGCAGCAGGGCATCCACCACCGACGCACGGCGGAGGGTGCCCGCCAGCTCCTGGCCGAAGACGGTGAGCCGGCGCATCAGCGCCAGCTCGCCGGACGAGTCCGGGCGGGGCGCGAGAGGTCCTGAGGGAGGGTTAGCCATGATCCGGGCGAATATGCGCGGCCGCCTGACTGCGGCGGACCTGCAGCTGGTGATCCTGTTGCTCAGTCGGGGCTCGGCGCATCGCCGCGCCTACCTCGAGCGGCGGCTCGCCGCGGAAGGGCCCGACCCGCTGCTCGACGCACCCGATCTGCTCGAGCGGTTGTTGACCGTGCGGACGATGCTGGTGCCGTCGGAGGCGCTCTTCTACTACGTCCTCGTGCGTCACGCGCTCCGCAGTGCCACGGTGGACGACCGGGAGCTGGCCGACTACCTGGCCGCGATGCTGCTCGACTTCGGCCAGCGGGACCGGGCCTGGCGGGTGGACTGGAACGACGACCAGCGACATCGCTATCTGGTGGATATCCTGGCGGATCTCGAGGCGACCGACGGCCCTCGTCGCTTCAAGGTGATGGTTCATCTCGGCAACTACGCGCTGTGGCTGGCCGGCCTGTTTCCCGATTATATCGCCGCACGATACCTCCGCAAAGCGGGGCCCGACGTGCGCTACTACGAGACGATGGGCCGCCGCGGCTTCGGCATGGCCTCGGACCACTCGCTGGCCGAGGAATACGGACTCGGCGCGGTCCTGCGCACCGCGGCGGAGCGATTCTCGTCGCTCCGGGGCGCGCTCAACGGCGTGAGCGACCGGGTCCTCTTTCCCGGCGCGGCCTCAGCCGACCGCCTGCTGCGGGACCACGGGATTCACTGATTCCGCTGCGCGCTCCATGAGCGTGCGGAACAAGCCGTGCTCCGGCGCCCGGGCCTCGGCATGCATCTCCTCGGGATGCCACTGTACCGCCAGCAGCCACGGCTCTCCTTCGGCCGTCTCGACCGCCTCGATCAATCCATCCTCGGTCCAGCCGCTCGCGAGCAGTCTCGGCGCGAGATCCCGCACCGCCTGATGATGAAACGAGTTCACCGACACGCGGTCGCGTCCCAGGGCGGCGGCCGCCCGACTGCCGGCCAGGATCCGAACGGGGTGACTTCGGTCATTCCGCGCGGTCGGCGGGTTGTGATCCACCGGTCCCGGGCGCTCGGAGGGGAGATCCTGGTAGAGGGTGCCGCCCATGGCGACGTTGATCACCTGGATTCCCCGGCAGATACCGAGGATCGGGATGCCGCGCTGCCGCGCGGCGGCAAAGAGCGCGAGCTCGAACAGGTCACGCTCCCGGCTTGGCGCGTGTGCGTGAGGCGACGGCTCGGCCCCGTACCACGCGGGGTCCATGTCCTCGCCACCGGTCAGCAGCAGGCCGTCGGCCGCATCGAGCGCACGGGCCGCCATGGCCGCGCCGATCAATGGGCTCAGCAGCAGTGGGACGCCGCCCGCGGCAACGACCGACGTCAGATACGCGGCATTGACGCCGCTGCGCTGGGCACCGTCCCAGTCGCGGACGACTCCGCTCACGGCGATTCGGGGAGCGCTCATCGTGCCAGGGAATCCGGGAAGAGGGGACAGTTGGCATCCTCCACTTTGACGGGGTCCAGCTGAATGCCGATGAGCGGCACCGTGGCCCCGCCGACCGACACGTTGCCCAGGCGCGGCGCGCCTTCCACCGGGTCGCCCTCGTAGAGCATGACCCCGCGGGTCCGCTCCTGCGGGTCCACCACCAGCACGCCGAACCCTGGGTGAGCCTTGGCGGGAAGGCTGCCCTCGACCCCGACCACCAGCAGTGAGTCGGTCCGACCGACCACGGCGGGATAGGCGTCGCCCGCCACCACGCGAACGACGAGCCGCTCGGGTAGCCGCCGGGGCGGCTCGCTCAGGGTCTGGTTGGGAATCCCGAACTGGGTGAGCAGCGCGGTCGGTCCCGCCACCGCAGCGAGTCCGCAGGCCGCGCGGCTCCCGCCACCCTCGCCGCCGCACGCGGCCAGGAGAGCGAGGACGACCAGGGACCAAGGGCGGCCAGGCATGGGGACAAGATAACCCGTGAGCGCGCTCACATCACGGCGCTGGCGACCGCAATATGGATCGTGCCGGAGAGGCCCCCCATGTCCTTGCCACCATTCCGTGATCGCCATGACGCCGGGCGCCGTCTCGCGGCCGCCCTGTTGCACCACGCGCCCCTCCGGGACCCGGTGGTGCTGGCGCTGCCCCGCGGCGGCGTGCCGGTGGGCTGGGAGGTGGCGCGCGCGCTGGGTGCTCCGCTCGACGTGATGGTGGTGCGCAAGCTGGGGGTGCCCGGGCACGAAGAGCTCGCGATGGGCGCGATCGCGTGGGGCGGTATCCGCGTCGTCAGCGACGAGGTGGTGCGGGCCTTCGCGATCCCCGCGCGAATCCTGGCCGACACGGCGCTGATGGAGGAGGACGAGCTGCTCCGGCAGGAGCGCGCCTTCCGCGGCGACCGTCCATCGGTCAGGCTGGTGGGACAAACCATCGTGCTGGTGGATGACGGGTTGGCCACCGGATCGACCATGCTGGCCGCGGTCGCTGCCGCACGGGCCTCCCAGCCATTGCACGTGCTGGTGGCGGTGCCGGTGGCACCCAAGGAAACCTGTCAGGCGCTGCGGGCACATGCGGACGAGGTGGTCTGCCTCAGCACCCCCGGCCGGTTCCGCGCCGTGGGCGACTGGTATGACGACTTCACCCAAGTGGGCGATATGGAGGTGCGGCGGCTGCTCGGTCGCGCGGATTCGCCCGCCTGAAAACGCAGCGGCGGCCGGACCCCGCCTCGGGATCCGGCCGCCGGACCGGTCGGGTCACGCGTTAGTGCGCAGCCGTGTCGGTCGTGGCGCCGGCAGTCGTGTCTGCACCCGTGGTGGGGGCGGGCGCGGGCGCCATGCCCGTATCAGCCGGTGCGGGCGCGCCACTGGTCATGGCGGTGTCCGCCGTCGCACCAGTCTCGGCGCCGCCGGCCGCGGCATTGTCATTGGGGCGGGGACCGCACGCGGTGAGCGCGAAGGCCGCCACTGAGGCCAGGATCCAGGGTGTCCGCTTCATCGAGTACCTCCCGAGGGGGAATGCCCGCAAAAGATCAAAGGTAGGCGGCGGCGGCGAGCGTCGTTGTGACGCCCATCACCCTTTCGGGTCGGCCTCCAGGCGGCTGATGGCACGGCGGAGGTTCATCCGGGCGGGCTGCTCGTATCGCGCCCGGAAGTGGGGCGTGAGATACAGCGGCTCACGGGCGAGAAAGCCCCGCAGCACCGCGGCGCGCTCCCGGCGATAGGGCGTCTCCGGCACCCATCCGTACTCCGCGCGAATCTCCCGATCGTAGCGATCGAACTCAGCCGCGGCGCGTCCCAGGATGGACAGGTCGATGTCACATACCAGGCGGCCTTCGCGATCCGTGGGTTGCTCACCGTATCGCGTCAGCAGCACCAATCTCGCTATCGCGTCGCACGATGCTGCCGCGACGCCGAGATTGGTGAGGCCCTCCCGGGCCATCTCCGCGCTCCGACCTTCGTTGTCGCCCTGCCGAGGGTCATACACCGCGTCGTGAAACCAGAGCGCCGCCTCGACCAGATCCCGATTCGTCGGGTCGGCGGGCGCGGCATCGAGCTGGGCGAGGCAGTCGTCCAGGTGCCGGAGCGAGTGATACGTCCGCGCGGGCTCGGCCCACCGGTGGAGCAGATCCACCGCCAGCGGCGCGGGATCGGTGCCTGCGCCGAGTCGGCGTGCCAGCACGGTGAAGCGATCGGGGCTCGGACTCACCCGGCGAGGAACCAGTCCGCCAGCGTCTGCCGGGTGGGACGCCAGCGCGCGACGCGAGCGAGTGCCGGGAGGATCGCCGCCCGCGCGGGGGCGAACTGGAGCGCGCGCTCGAGCCGGTCGTGCCGGCGCTTCACGCCGAGCCAGCGGCGGGTACGCTCGGCGGAATAGGTGGGAGAGAGGATGCCGCGCGCCACTTCCTCGCCAGTGAGCAGCGCGGCGTAGATACCCTCGGCGGTCAGGGCCGAGGCCACGCCGGCCGCGTCGCCGGCGAGGTGCACATTCCCCGGAAAATGGAGTCCGCGAAACTCTACCTCGATCGTGGCCGCCTCGAACGGCGCCGACCCGATCTGCACCCCCATCCCCGCAATGCGCCGCTCGAGGAATCGGCGCAGGTCCGAGGGCCGCACCTTGCGCTTGAACGCCACGGCGCCGATCGAGGTGTAATCGCAATGGGGGAAGACCCAGAAGTAACCGCCGGCGAGCTCGCGGTCGACCTCCACCCTGAGCGGCTCGAGGCGAAGGCCCGGCAGGTTGTACTCGGCCGCAAAGCACTCCCGGGGTGAGGGCACTCGGAGGGCTCGCCGGACCGCGGAATCCGCGCCGTCGGCACCGACCAGGTGCCGCCAGCGAACCGGCTGCCCGCCGATGCAGGCGGTCCGCCGATCGAGATCGAGGGCGGTGACGGGCGAGGCGGAACGCACGTCGGCCCCGGCGGCGCGAGCCCAACGCAGCTGGTGACGGCCCAGCTCGCGTCGGGGCACCGTGCGTATGACGGTGCGCTCGGGGTGGAGCACGCAGGAACGCCCCTCGAACGTCACCTGACCCACCCGCTCGAGCCCGAGCTGATCCGGCAGACCGAGCGGGCGGAGGAGGTCAACTGTCTTGGGAGTGAGGCCGCCGGCGCAGGCCTTGGGCCCGATCTCGTCGCGCTTCTCTGCCACGACGATCTCGCGGCCGGCCTCGGCCAGGACCTGAGCCGCGCGGAGCCCGGCCGGCCCGGCGCCGACGATCAGGACGTCAATCGTGTCCATGCGGGATCCGCCCGCAGGCGCTCGGCCATCTCGGCGCGGTCGGCAGGAGTGGGGTTCCGGGCAATGCCGGTCTGGCGCAGGAGGGCCCGTCCTCTCTTGTACAGATCGGACATGACGTGGCCACGGGGCAGGTTCCTCGTTCGCGGCAGGATATAGAAGTGCAGGTGCCGGAGCCGCTCGTTGAACGACATCACGTAGGTTCGCTCGGGGCCGACCTCGCGCTCGACGGCTGCCACGCCGGCCCGCAGAATCGGGCCCAGCGCCGCGGCCTCTTCGGGTGTGACCTG
>DASSML010000444.1:0-4104 GCA_035688895.1 Gemmatimonadales bacterium | reverse complement strand
GCCGCCCCAGATCGTCCCCATCCAGTTGAAGATCTTCACCCCCGTGGGGATGGCGATCAGCATCGTGGCGAGGGAGAAGAAGGTGTCCGCGATCGGGCCCATGCCGGTCGTGAACATGTGATGGCTCCACACCCCGAAGCCCAGGAAGGCGATGAACGCCCCGGAGAACACCATCGCCGCGTAGCCGAAGAGTGGCTTGCGGGAGAAGACCGGCAGCACCTCGGAGATGATCCCGAACGCGGGCAGCACCAGGATGTAGACCTCGGGATGCCCGAAGATCCAGAAGAAGTGCTGCCACAGCAGCGGATCGCCGCCGCCGGCCGGCACGAAGAAGTTGGTGCCGAAGAAGCGGTCGAACATGAGCAGGATGAGCGCCACGGCGATGACAGGGAACGCCAGCAGCAGCAGGATCTGGGTGATGAAGCTCATCCAGACGAACATCGGCATCCGCATCATCGTCATGCCCTTGGCGCGCATGTTGACGATGGTGACGAAGAAGTTCACCGCCGCCGCCAGCGAGGCCACGCCCAGGATCTGCAGTCCCATGTTCCAGAAATCCACGTTCGCGCCCGGCGAGAACTGCCGCGAGGTCAGGTTGGCGTAGCCGTACCAGCCCTGGTCCGGCGCCGCCCCGAACAGGAAGCCCGCGTTGAGGAACAGCCCGCCCAGCAGGAACACCCAGTAGCTGAAGGCGTTGAGCCGGGGGAAGGCCACATCCCGCGCCCCGATCATGAGCGGGATCATGTAGTTGAAGAACATGGCGCTGAGCGGCATGATCGCGAGGAAGATCATGCTGGTGCCATGCATGGTGAACAGCTGGTTGTACGCCTCGGGCGTCAGGAAGTTGTTGTCCGGCTTCATCAGCTGGATGCGGATGAGCAAGGCCTCCAACCCGCCCAGCAGGAAGAAGAAGAACGCCGTGCTGCCGTAGAGAATTCCGATGCGCTTGTGGTCGACCGTGGTGAGCCAGCTCCAGAGCCCGGTCTTCTCTCCGTGCGCGGCGTGTACTCCATGCTGGTCTAGAACCGTGGTTGCCATGTCCGATCCCGTTATTGATGTGCGCGGAGATACGCCCGGAGCGCCTTGGACTCCTCGACGGTCACGCCAAGGTTGGGCATCAGGACACCCTTCTTGACCGTCTGCGGCTCCCGGATCCAGTGCTCGAGATTCTCGTCGGTGTTCTTCAGCCAGCCCGCGGCGATATAGGCCCGCGACCCGACCGTCGCCAGGTTGGGCCCGATCATGCCCTTCGGCGCGTCCACCGCCTGGAGCGAGTGGCACCCGATGCAGCCCTTCATCTTGAAGAGCTGCTCGCCTTTGGCGTACTCCGGGTCCTGGCTGGCGGGGGCCGCCGAGTCGGCCTTGGCCTGGGGAACCTGGGGCTTGGCCTGCGGCCCCTGCACCGTCGCGCCGGCGCTGGCGGTCTTGATCGAGTCAGCGGCCGGCGCGGCGGCCGCGGGCTTGGGCGGCCCCAGGGTCTTCATGTGCGCCACCCAGCCATCGAACTCGGCCGGGTTCGAGGCCCGGACCTGGAACGCCATCCGGGCGTGCTGGATCCCGCAGAACTCGGCGCACTGGCCGGGGAAGAGTCCCGCCGAATCGGCCTTGAACCACATCCGGGTCTGCCGCGCCGGGAACACGTCCCGCTTGCCGGCGAACCGCGGCGGCCAGAAGCTGTGGATCACGTCGGCGGACTCCTGCAGCAGCTCGACCGTCTTGCCCACCGGCACGTGCAGCTCGTTGGCGGTGGTGACGTTGTACTCGGGGTAGCGGAACTCCCACCACCACTGGTGCCCGATCACCTGGATCTTGAGCACGTCGCCGCTGGGGTGCGCGTTGGTCTCGAAGATTCCCCGTACCGTCGGCACCGCGATGGCCGCGAGGATGAGCGCGGGGATCAGGGTCCAGATGATTTCGATGGTGGTGTTGCCGTGAATCTGGGGCGGCTCCGCGTCGTCCGGACGGCCGCGGAAGCGGAAGATGGCATAGAGCAGCGCCCCCTCCACCAGGACGAACACGCCAACCGCCCAAAAGAAGGTCAGATCCTGGAGGTGGTCGCCGATCTTGGCGTAGTCCGAGAGGGGGAGGAGCGCCGTCTGGGGGTACCGCTCCGGGTTGCACCCCGCCACGACGAGGGCGAGGAGAACGAGGAACGGCACCAGCCCGGTGAGGCGCCGGGCGGCAGCGGTGCGTGCGTGCATTGACGAGGCCGTCCTGGGTAACAAGGATCCGCGCGCGTGCCAGGGAGTGAAAACCGCCGCACGTTATCGCTTTCCCTGTCGAAGGTCAAGGAAACCCTTGTGGTTTACTTCCTTATCGGCCTAGTGAATCACCCGATCGAAGGGGACCGCCCCCTTCACCGGGTAGCTGAAGTGCCACCACTCCTGCTCGTAGTTGGTGAACCCCTCGGATTCCATGGCCCGGACCAGGATCTGCCGATAGCGGGCGATCCGCCCCTCGGCGTTGGCGGTGTGGGCCGCGGGGCTGAAGGCGTCGAACGCGGTCCCCATCGGCACCTCCGTCCCGGTGACCAGATCCACCATGGTCAGATCCACCGCGACGCCCATGTTGTGCCGGCTGCGTCGGGCGATATACCCGCTGTCCACCAGCTCCGGCCGCCCCACCCGCTCGGTCCACGCCACCATCGCCTCGGTGGCCCGGACCGGGCGGTAGCCGTCGAAGACCTTGAGGCCGAGCCCCCCGCTCCGGAGCCGTCGCTGCACCCGGGCCAGGGCGGCCGCGGCCTCCCGCCGGAGCAGCGCCCGAGGCGCCTCGTAGCCGGGGAGGGGTGCCCCGGTGAAGTTGTTCGGTCCGGCGTAGCGGGCGTCGACCTGGATGGTGCTGTCCGCGCTCCGGACGTCTACCAGGAGCGAGTCGGCGGCGGCATCCGAGCCCAGTTGGGCCGGTGGCGCCTCGGCGCTGGTGGCGGCCGACGGCCCGCCGACACAGGCGGCAAGCGCCAGCAGGGCCGCCGAGAGGGTGGTACGAGTCGGGATCATGCTCACAACCTAATTGCTAAGCTCCGGATCGGCATCGGTTTAACCGGCAGCACTCTTCCGGAATCCGGGCCCGAAGGTATCTTTCGCCATCGGCTTCATTGCTCCCGGAGCAGTCGTGGGCTCCGGGCGTCCTCATTTATAAAGTCTGGTTAGACCCATGATCCGTGAAATGCGGGAAAAGCTGAGCCGCGAGATCGATCAGCTCAGCCATGAATTGAACGTCCTTCTGCCCCAGGCTATCGCCCAGGCGGTCGAGTTGGGTGACCTGCGGGAGAATTCCGAGTACAAGGCCGCTCTCGAGCGGCAGCAGTTCGTTCAGGCCCGCCTGGGCCAGCTGCACCAGCGGCTCAACCAGCTGGGTCAGCTGGCCAACCATGAGGCCCCGACCGACCGGGTCGGCCTCGGGTCCACCGTGACCGTCATCGACCTGGAGACCAACGACCGCGATACCTACGTGGTCGTGCTCGCCGAGATGATGGATTTCGACGCGGGCCACATCTCGCTCGCCTCCCCCCTGGGACGCGCCCTGGCGGACGGCCGGGTGGGCGACGAGATCAGCCTTCGACTCCCCACCGCCACGCGGAAGCTCCGGATCGTCGAGCTGGTCACGGCGCACGAGGCGGGCGGGAACGGGAACGGCAAGTAGGCCCCATGGAATTCCCCCGAAAACAGCTCCTCGTCGTCGGCGACCGGGTCCTGATCACGCCCGAGGACGGGGATGACAGGACCCGGGTCGGACTCTACCTGCCCCCGACGGCGATCGATTCCCAGCAAGTGCAGACCGGGCTGATCGTCGCCACCGGGCCCGGGGACCCTGTGGCCGACCTCACCAGTCTGGACGATGAGCCCTGGAAGGTCACCCAGCGCGAAGGCCGTCGGGGCATGCAGGCCAAGGTGGGCGACCACGCCATCTTCTTCCGCAAAGCCGCCGTCGAGATCACCTTCGAGGAGAGGCGCTACCTGGTCGTGCCTCAGGCGGCCATCCTGGTTCTGGTCCGGGACGACCTGCCCATCTGATCGGCGGCGCCCGCCGCGTCCTCCCATGTGCTACTTCCTTCGTCTGGCGAGCCCGCTCACCCTGAGCGAGGTCCGGTCGATGCTGCCG
>DASSML010000443.1:0-2265 GCA_035688895.1 Gemmatimonadales bacterium | reverse complement strand
GCACGGAGACAACGGGACGCCGGAAGTGTTCCGCCTCATGCGGCAGCGCAACGTCGGCTACTGCCCCACCATCGCGACGTCGGAAGCGTATGCGCACTACTTCGAGAACTGGGTCAAGGGCCGGGACAAGCCGACGCCCGGACTGATTGCCAAGCGGGCCAGCTTCAAGGCGGCGCTCGAGGCCGGGGTGCCGATCTGCTTCGGTGGAGATGTGGGGGTGTTCCCCCACGGTGAGAACGTGCGCGAGCTCGAGGCGATGGTCGAGTATGGGATGACGCCGCTGGCGGCGCTCCGCTCCGCCACCTCCGGCAACGCGAAGATCCTGCATCTCGACGACCGGGGCACGATCGCGGCGGGCCGGCTCGCGGATCTCGTGGCGGTGGCAGGCGATCCGACCGCGGACATCGGGGCGCTCAGGAAGGTGCGGATGGTAATGAAGGGCGGGGTCCGCTTCGCCGACTAGTCCAGCGGAATCTCCCGCACCACCCGGGTCAGCTCGGCGTGGTCGGTCAGGTCGAGACGCAGCGGCGTGAGCGACACGAATCCCTCCCGCACCGCCCAGAGATCGGTACCTTCCTCCGCTCCCTCGGTCGGCCGAACCGTGAGCCAGAAGTGCTTGCGGCCCATCGGATCTTCCCCCGGCACCACGGCGCCATCGTAGAAGCGGACCGCCTGGCGGGTCCACCGCAGCCCTTTCGGGTCCCGGGGAATGTTCACGTTGACCAACGGCAGCTCGGGATGTCGGAGGAGGCACTCGAGGATCCGGAGGACGTAGGGTTCGATCCGATCGAAGTCGGGCTCCGAGCTGCCCGCCGGCGTGCTGAGCGCGATGCCCCGAAGCCCCAGCAGCGCTGCCTGCTTGGCGGCGGCCAGCGTCCCCGAGTGCCAGGTCGAGTTCCCTAGGTTGGGGCCCAGATTGATGCCGGAGAGCACGGCGTCCACCTGCTCCCAGTTGTGTGCCCCCAGCGCCACGCAGTCGGCCGGCGTGCCGTTCACCCGATACGCCTCGATGCCATCCAGCTTGGTCGCCCGGTAGCTCAGGGGACGGGTGGAGGTGATCGCCTGCCCCATCGAGGACTGCTCGACGTCCGGGGCGACCACACGCACATCACCAAATCGTTGTGCCGCACGTGCCAGAGCCAGAATACCCGGGCTGTAGATTCCGTCGTCGTTGGTCACCAATATCCGCATACTGGGAACTATCAGTGCGTCACGACCCTCGCACCGCGACCTACGTCACCCTGGTCCAGAATCCCCAGTCGGGAACGGGCGGGTCCGACCGCGACCGGCTGGTTCGCCTGCTGGGGGACGAGGGCTTCTCGGTCACGTACTGCTCCACCAAGGAGAAAGGCTGGGAGCACGTGCTCGACGACCCCGGCGACCTGGTTTTGGTGGCGGGCGGCGATGGGACGGTGGGCCACGTGGCCGAACGGCTGGTGGGGCGGGGGGTGCCGCTCGCAGTGCTCTCCCGGGGCACGGCCAACAACATCGCGAAGTCATTGGGACTCACCGGCTCACCCGAAGACACGGTGGCGGGGTTGCGCCGTGCCGTCCCCCGCCCGCTCGACGCCGGGACGGTGCGGGGGCGTTGGGGCGCCCGGCATTTCCTGGAAGGGGTCGGCCTGGGACTCTTCGCGCGGACCATGTGCCTGGTGGACGAGCGGTCCGAGGCCGGACGGATCGAGCCGGCGGAAGGCGAGGAGGCCCTGACGCGCGATCTCCGCTACCTGGTTCGCGTGCTGGAGCAGCTCCAGCCGCAGAACTGGCACATCGAGGCCGACGGCGTGGACCGCTCCGGCCCGTATCTCCTTTGCGAGGTGATGAACATCCGGTCGGTGGGCCCCAATCTGATCCTTGCGCCCGAGGCCGACAGCGGCGACGGCTGGCTCGACCTGGTGCTGGCGCGGCCGGAGGACCGCCACCAGCTCCACGCCTACCTCGCGGCCCGGATCGCGGGCCGGGAGACGTCGCTCGCGCTGCCGGTGGAGCGGGTACGGCGGGTGCGGATCGTGGCGGGGGGCCAGGAGGTTCAGGTGGACGACGAGATCGAGCGGCCGTCGGAGGATCCGGGAGCGGTAGGCGCCATGCTCGACATCGGCATCGAGCCCGGCGCGCTGCAAGTGCTGGTCCCGGCGGGGTGAATTACCCCGCCAGCATCACCGCGCACATCCCGCCTCGCTGAGCCACGTTCACCACCTGACGTTGCGAGGCGCGCGCCAGGATGGCCAGCCCCTCTGGCCCGCTGACGAAGCCCATCACGTGATA
>DASSML010000442.1:0-4507 GCA_035688895.1 Gemmatimonadales bacterium | reverse complement strand
GCCGAAGCGCGGCCGCTCTCCCCCAAGGAGGGGATGGTGGTCACGGTGAATCGGGACGGGCGCATCTACGTGGACCAGACCCCGGTGACCTACCGCGACTTCCGTGTGACCTTCCGCAGCCTGGTGGCGACCCGCAAGCCGACCGGCGTGTATCTCCAGGCCGACGATCGGGTGCCCTACGGGGACGTCGTCCGGGTGCTTGCGGTGGTACGCGGGGCCGGAGTCCAGAACGTCGGGCTCGTGGCGGCGGACGAATCGACACCGTGATCGTTCGCACGTTCGACCGGGGCGATCCACCTGGCAAGACCGCCGGGATGATCGGCACGGTGCTGGTTCACGCCGCCGCCGCGACGTTCCTCTTCACCCAGGCGCGGAGCGGTCAGTCCTCGCCACCGGTGTACGCCGTCGAGCTGCTCGCGGCGCCGGCGCCGGCGCCACGCCAACGGCTCGCGCGGGAGGCGGTGCCGACTCCGCCGCCACCGGAGAAGCCGGCGCCGGTCAAGCCGCAGCCCAAGCCCAAGCCGGCCAAGACCGCCCCGGTCCCCGAGCCCAAGCGGCCGCCGCCCACCGAAGCCAATCGCGAGCCGCCGCCCAAGACCCAGGCGCCGGTGACCCCCGCGCCCGGTGAGACGCCGAGCACCGGGACCGACGTCACCACCATCAAGACGCCGGGCCTCCAATTCCCCTATCCCGAGTATCTCCGGAACATCGTGAACCAGGTGTACCAGCGGTGGGATCGGGACGGTGCGCGGGAGGGTGCCTTCGCGGAGGTCAGCTTCATGATCCTGCGCGACGGTTCGGTGCAAGACATCCGTTTCGTCACCCGCTCGGGCAGCTTTGCCTTCGACCTCGGCGCCCAGGGCGCCGTGGAGGCGGCGGGCAACTCCCACGCCTTCGGGCCGCTGCCCGACGGCTGGGAGGCCGACGTGCTGCCCGTGAGCTTCTACTTCAAGCCGGCATCGCCATGAAACGACTGCTCGTCCTGCCGCTCCTTCTCCTCGCCGCACCGCTCGCGGCCCAGGACACCACCCAGTTCCGCGAAGGGGTCCGGGTCGGCGTGGACTACGTGCCGGGCACGCGTCCCGGCCTGGTGGTGCTGCCCGGCCCAGGGCTCGACACTCTGCGGGCCATGGTCCGGCGCGACCTGGACTACAGCGACCGGTTCGAGATGATCCAGGTGGACGACGCCCCTCCCGGCGACGCCGGCACCGGCGCGGTCAACTACGGGATCTACAAGACCCTCGGCGCCCAGCTCGCGGTCGAGCTAGTCGAAGCGTCGGGCGGGGTGACCGCGCGCCTGCACGACCTCACGGCCTCCAAGGTCCGCAACCAGCAGACAGTCGGCCTGCCCGGCGCCACCGATGCCGGCTACCGGCTGCAGGTCCACCAGCTCGCCGACGAGATCACCCGCTGGGCCAGCGGCACGCCCGGCGTCGCGGCCACCCGGCTTCTCTTCGTGAGCGGCGGACGGATCTATCAGGTGGACAGCGACGGCTCCAACCTGCTTCCGCTGACGCCGGACGGGGTCACCGCCTTGTCGCCGACGTGGTCGCCCGACGGACAGCGGTTCGCCTACACCAAGCTCGAGGGAGGGCGTGGCGGCGTGCTGGTCCAGCCGCTCGCGGGCGGCGCCCCGCTGCTGGCGCCCGGCCCCGCCTCGGGACTCAACATCACCCCGGCCTTCGCTCCCGACGGACGCACGCTCGCCTACGCGCACTCCGACGAGAGCGGCACCGACATCTACACCGCCAATGTGGCGGATCGGTGCTGCGCGCAACGCTTGACCGTCGGACGCTACGCTGACAACTTGTCACCAACATTTTCTCCAGACGGGCGACGCATCGCGTTTGTCTCCACGCGAGCCGGACCGCCTCAGATCTACGTCATGGCCGCGGATGGGACCGACCAGGAGCTGCTGGCGCCCTTCGACTACGGCGCCACCGGTCCGTCGAACGCTCCTGAATGGTCGCCGGACGGGGCCAATGTCGTCTTCCATCGCGACGTCTCCCGCAGCCCTCAACTCTTCCTGGTCGATGTCGCGGGCCGCCGGGTGCGGCAGATGACGTCGGCCGGCCGTAACGAGGATCCGACCTGGGCACCGGACGGGCGCCACATCGCGTTCATCTCGGACCGAAGCGGGCAGCGCCAGATCTGGATCATCGACATGGAAACCGGCCGCGTGCGGCAGCTGCAGACGCCGGGTGCCGCCCGGCTTCCTTCGTGGTCCCGCCGGCTGGGCCGGACCGCGGTCGTCCCCAACCCATGAACTCGGAGTGATGATGCGCGCCTCTTCCCTGTTGCTGCTGACCTCCGCCGTGCTCTTCGCAGCGTGCGGGGGGAAGAAACCGCCGGAAGAGCCGGCGCCCGAGCCGACGCCTGCGCCGGCCCCGGCCCCGACGCCCGCGCCGGTCGACGACAGCGCCGAGCGGGAGCGGCTCGAAAAGGAGCGCATGGCCCGCGAAGCGGCCGAGCGCGCCAAGGCGCTCGCGGCGGAAGTCGCCACGATGATCAATTTCGAGTTCGACAAGGCCGACATCCGGCAGGCCGACCAGGGAACGCTCGACCGCAAGGCGGCCATCCTGGTGGCCAATCCGAACGTCAAGCTCCGGATCAGCGGCCACGCCGACGAGCGCGGCTCCGACGAGTACAACCTCGCCCTGGGCAACCGGCGCGCGGCCGCGGCCAAGCGCTACCTGGAGAGCAAGGGCGTGGACGGCGGCCGGATGGAAGTCGTGTCCTACGGCGAGGAGCGGCCGCTCAACCCCGGCACGGACGAGGAAGCCTTCGCCCAGAACCGTCGCGACGAGTTCGAGGTCACGGCGGGCGGCGACAACCTCGTCGCACCGCAGTGAGACCGGCGGTTCTGGCCCTGGCAGGCGCGCTCGCCCTCGGCGGGTGCGCCACCAAGGGCGACGTCCAGATGGCGCAGGGCGAGGTATCGCTGCTCAAGGCTGACGTGGCGCGCCGGGATTCGGCCCGCGCCGCCCAGCTCAGCGAGGTGATCCGGATGCAGCAGCAGGTGATCGACTCGCTCACCGCCAACCGGAAGACCGTCACCGCGATCAAGGGTGATCTGAGCACGGACCTCTACAACATCCAGCAGCAGCTGGTCCAGCTCCAGGAACTCACCGGCCAGAGCCAGCAGCGGCTCACCGAGCTGCGCACGCGGCTCGAGGCGCGGGGCGCGCAGATCGAGGGGACCGGTCCCGTCGCGCCGGGTGACTCCGCCCGCCCGGCCGACACCGCCGCCGCCTCGGCCTCGGCGGATCAGATGTACGAGGCGTCGCTGGCGCAGCTGCGCCGGGGGAGCCTGACCACCGCGCGGCTGGGCCTGCGCGAGCTGCTGCGGCAATACCCGACCAGCGAGCGGGCGCCGGATGCCCTCTACTTCATCGGGCAGAGCTACGCCTCGGAGAACCCCGACTCGGCCCAGGCCTATTACAGTCAGGTCGTGGACAAGTATCCCAAGTCGCCCCGTGCCGGGTCGGCACTCTACAACCTCGGGCTCCTGGCGGAGCGGCGGAAGGACACCGCCAAGGCGCGCGATTCGTACCAGCGGGTGGTGCAGCAGTACCCCCAGTCCGACGAAGCCGCCCTGGCCCGCGACCGGCTGAAGACGCTCGGGCGCTGAGCCCGGGCGTCCTCCCCGCCCCATGACCGGCTCCGCCCCCGGGGAGATGCCGTTCCTCGATCATCTCGAGGAGCTCCGGCAGCGGATTTTGCGGTCCCTGGGCGCGGTCGTCGTCGGCTTCGCCATCGGGCTCTGGCTGGTGCAGCAGTTCCAGCTGGTGAGCCTGCTCAAACGCCCCATCGCGCCGTACCTCGTGGGCGGCAAGCTGGTGGTGACCAGTCCGACCGAGCCGGTGATGATCGTGTTCAAGCTCGGGTTCCTGGTCGGACTGGTGTTGGCCTCCCCGATCATCCTCTGGCAGACCTGGGCCTTCCTGGCCCCGGCGCTGTACGAGCGGGAAAAGCGCGCGCTCGTGCCCGCCCTCTTCGTCGGGCTGGGGCTCTTCCTCACCGGCTCCATTCTGGCCTACCTGTTCGTGGTGCCGCAGGCGCTCCGGGTGCTGTTCAGCTTCCAGAGCGAGGCCATCGCGCCGTTCATCACCTACGACAACTACTTCGGGTTCGTGCTCCAGGTCTGCCTGGCGCTGGGGATCAGCTTCGAGCTCCCTCTGGTACTGGTGATCCTGTCCTGGCTCGGCGTCATCGGCCCGGGTGAGCTGCACCGGTTCCGCCGCTACGCCGTCGTGCTCTCCTGCATCGCGGGCGCCGTGCTCTCGCCGGGCACGGACATCCTGTCGATGATCATGATGACGGTGCCGCTGCTGCTGCTGTACGAGGTCGGGGTCGCCGGCTCGGCGCTGGTGCACCGGCGCCGCAAGGCGGCGGCCGCGGCAGGAGTGCTGCTGCTGGCGCTGCTGGGGGTGCCGAACGGTCAGGCGGCGGCGCAGGTGCCGGCCCAGAAACCGGTGCCCGCCAAGCTGGACTCGATCCGCGCGGC
>DASSML010000441.1:0-2277 GCA_035688895.1 Gemmatimonadales bacterium | reverse complement strand
CGACGGTGAGTGCGAGGAGTGTGCCCGGAACGGCGAAACCGGAACCGAGCCGGCGCTGCACCAGGGGACCGTCGCCGGCATCGGGCGGGACATCGTCGTCAACACCCACCGCATCCCCCTCGGGCGCTATCTCGTCGGCCGCGCGGCGGAGCGCCGGACGCCGATCCGCCTCAACGACTTCACCGAGCGCTGGCGGGCCTATCGGGCCGGCCGCCTCGAGCAGCCGTTCGAGGGTCCGGGTGACGAGGACGATGTGGTAGTCCAGCAGATCATCGCGTGGGGCGGCGTGGGGGCGGTGCTCTACCCGCTGCTGGTGCGGGAGGAGCTGGTGGGCATGCTGGGCCTCTGGGCCCATCGGCCGCTGACCGACGAGGAGGCGGCATTCTCGGAGGTGTTCGCCGGACAGGCCGCGATCGCGATCAAGACCGCGGAGCTGTTCACCATCCTGGAGCGCGCGAATCTGGTGCTCGAGGCCGAGAACGCCGAGCTGCGCGGCGCCGCCGTCGTCGGGGGGATCGACGGCCTCATCGGCGAGAGCCCGGTGCTGCTCGAGGTCATCCGCCAGGCGCTCCAGGTGGCACCCACCGACACCACCGTGCTGATCCTGGGAGAGACGGGCACGGGCAAGGAGCGCCTCGCCCGGCTGCTGCACGAGCACAGCCTCCGGCGGGACCGCCCGATGGTCAAGGTGAACTCCGGCGGGATCGCGGCCGGGGTAGCGGAGAGCGAGCTCTTCGGCCACGAGCGCGGCTCGTTCACCGGCGCTTCGGCGCGGCGGATCGGCCGATTCGAGCTGGCCCACCGAGGAACCCTGTTCATGGACGAGGTGGGCGAGCTGCCGCCCGACCTTCAGGTCAAGCTGCTCCGCGCGCTGCAGGAGCGGGAGATCGAGCGGGTCGGAGGCACCCAACCCATCAGGGTGGACCTGCGGGTGATCGCCGCGACCAACAGGGACCTGGAGGAGGACGTGCGCGCCGGCCGCTTCCGCGCCGATCTCTTCTACCGGCTCAACGTGGTGCCGCTCCGAATGCCGCCGCTGCGTGAGCGGCGGGAGGACATTCCCACGCTCGCGATGCACTTCCTCAACCTGTACGCCCGGCGCCTGAACAAGCCGCTCCAGGGCTTCACGCCGGCCACCATGCGGCGCCTGGAGGCCTACGATTGGCCGGGGAACGTGCGCGAGCTGCAGAACGTGGTCGAGCGGCTCTGCGTGCTGGCCACCGGGCCGACGGTGAGCGGTGAGCCCACCGCAACGCTTCCTTCCGTCTCCCGCCAGCAGAGCGGCGCCTCCGGTGGCTCACTTCAGTCGGTCGAGAAGCGGCACATCGAGGCGACCCTGGAGAGCGCCGGGGGACGGATCGAGGGCCCGGACGGCGCCGCTGCCCGGCTGGGCCTCGCGCCGAGCACGCTGAGGGCCCGGATGCGGAAGCTGGGGGTCCGGCGACGGTCGTGATCCGGCCACCACCGCTGGCGGCCGGCCACCGTCGGTGGTGGTGGGCGGCGGGTGCCGGCGGCAGAGCCGCGACCCACGGCCCTCCTCACATCCCTGCACCGCCCCGCGCCTTAGCAGGTCGCGCTACGTCCGCGACCGGTCTGGCCCGCCGCCTGCTTTCCTACGCACGCGACACCAACCGCGAGCGTCAGCATGTGCTATCCATTGATCGAGCCGTCCAGTCCTCCGCACCTCGAGATCGTTCCGCCCCGCGGCCAGGCGCCGAGGCGTCCCGCCGCCCGCCGGCGCAGTGAAATCGTCCAAGCGACCGTCGAGATCATCGCCCGCGACGGCGTGGGCGCGTTTCGGGTGGAAGACGTCGGCCACCGGATCGGCGTCGCCAAGACGACGATCTACCGCTACTACGCCACCAGGGAGCGGCTCCTGGTCGAGGCGATCCGCCAGATCACGGCCGATCACCTGCGACCGCTGCTGGAGCCGCTGCCGCCCGGGTCGTCGGAGTTCCGGCTGGACCACTTCGTGTTCGGCCTGTGCCAGGCGGCGCGGCATCCATCGGTCCAGGCGGTGTTTGGCGCCGGGCCGGCCGTGGTGGCTGGCGAGTCCGTCATGGCTGCCGATCTGGTGAAGGCGACGCTCACCCGGCTGGCGGACCGGATGGCGGATCTCGCCGGACGCTCTGGGGTGGATCGGCGTCTGGGCCCGCTGGCGCCCGTGCTGGTGAGTGGGATCTTCGCGTCGGCGGCGTGGTCGCCTGCGGCCTGTTGCGATACCATCGCCGAGGCACTGGCCGGCTAGCGCCGGCGATACACCAGATGGGCGACGAC
>DASSML010000440.1:0-3074 GCA_035688895.1 Gemmatimonadales bacterium | reverse complement strand
CGCTGAACTTGTCCGGCGTCGACCGGCCGCTGACCCGCCGGTGCCCGACCACCTAGCCGATGCCGTCACCGCCATCTCGACATCGGTACGCGGCCCGATGTCGTCCTTCATCGCCCGCGCCACCAAGGTGTCGGTCGGCACCGTTCATAAAGTCCTGATCGATCATCGCGCCAGCAGCGACTGATCACCGCTGGTCAGGCATATCCGCCCGATCCTCGGCGAAAGCTACGGTGACCCCTTGAACCTCGTCGAGGTCAAGGACCGGCAGCTGAGCCGAACCCTTGGGTAGGCCGTCGGGGACGTCCACTTCGGTTGCGGGTAGAGGGTCGCTAGTGGTCTGTCGTTGATTTGATCTGGTGGAGGGTTTCGCGTCCTCGGGTGACCTTGCTGAGGATGTCTTCGACGGTGGCTTTCCAGACGAATGGCTTGGGGTCGCTGTTCCAGTGCTCGGCCCAGACGGTGATCGCCTGGGTGAGGTCGGCGACGGAGGTGAACGCCCCGCGGCGCAGGCGTTTGTCGGTCAACTCCTTGAACCAGCGTTCGATCAGGTTCAACCAGGAACTCGAGGTGGGGGTGAAGTGCAGATGCCAGCGGCGGCGGTCCTTGTGTGCCAACCATTTGCGCACCTCGGGGGTCTTGTGCGCGGACAGGTTGTCCAGGATGACGTGGACCGACAGGCCGCGGGGCACGGTGGCGTCGATCTGCTTGAAGAACGCCAGCACGTCCTTCCCGGCGTGCCCTTTGCGCAGGTGGGTGTGGACCTGCCCGGTGCCCACGTTCATCGCCGCGAACAGGTCGATGGTGCCGTGCCGCTTGTAGTCGTGGGTCATCGTGCCGGCCCGGCCGGGCTTGAGCGGCAGCGACGGCTGGGTGCGGTCCAAGGCCTGGCATTGGGTCTTCTCGTCGAAGCTGAAGACCACCGCCCGGGACGGCGGATTCAAGTACAGGCCAACGACATCAACCAGTTTCGATTCGAACTCGGGATCGTTGCTGAGCTTGAAGACGTCCACCTTCCACGGCTTGAGCTCATGATCGGCCCAGATCTGCGCGACGGTGTCCTTGCTGACCCCGACCTGCGCGGCCAGGGTCCGGGTGGTCCAGTGCGTCGCTCCGCCCGGCGGTGGCCCGGTCAACGTCAGTTCAACCACCCGCTGCACCGTGTCCGCCGGCAGCCAGGACTTCCGGCCACGGCCCTTGGCGATCGTTCCAACGCCGTCGATCCCCTTCTCGACGAACCGGTTCCGCCACCGACGCACCGTGTCCGAGTCGACCCCGGAGCGGCGGGCGATCTCCTCGTTGGCCACTCCGTCCGCGGCCCACAACAATGCCTTTGCCTGCACCACCCGTCGGTGCGGCAACACCGAAGACACCGCCACCCGCGCCAGCTCCTGCCGCTGGTCCTCCGTCACCGTCAACGCCGCAGCCACCATCAACGCAGTCTACCAAGACCACCAAACTATTTCAGCGACAGACCACTAGTAGTACTTTGTTAAGTTGGGTACTGAGCGTGGCATGTGGGGCAGACTCCGATCCAGTACGCGAGGAACCGCTGGAGTCTGTCCAGCAGGGCGTAGAGGGTCAGGCCTGCCCAGATGCTTTTGGGTTGGTCATTCGGAGCCGGGTCAGGAACACGTGCGCGGCGGTGACCAGGGTGGCGTGGTGGTGCCAGCCGGTCCAGCTTCGGCCTTCGAAATGGTCAAGGCCCACACCGGTTTTCAGTTCGCGGTAGTCGTGCTCGATCCGCCAGCGGATCTTGGCCAGACGGACCATGGTGGAGATCGGGGTGTCGGCGGGCAGGCTGGCGAGCCAGTAGTCGGTGGGCTCGGGCGCGCCCGCCGGCCATTCCGCGATGAGCCACTGTTCGGGCAGGGTGCCGTCGTCTGCGCGGGGGATGTCTCGGTTGGCCGGTCGGATCCGTAGAGCGGTGAACTCCGACCGCATCGCGGCGGTGCGGTTGGTCGGACCGGTCCTGGTTCCGCGCCGCCAGGTGACTTTGCGGCGGGCGCTGCGGCCAGCAGCCATGATCAGGTCCTTGCAGTTGCTGGGCGGGTCCGGGTAGGACGGTCCGGGTGGCCGGCCCCGCCCGGGCGTGCGGGCAGGGGTGACCGGTACGGCGTCGGCGGGATGGGCGCTGGTGGTGCCCTTGATCGCGAGGACGTAGTCCAGGTCCCGCTCGGTCAGGGCAAGCCGGAACGCGGTGGTGTCCCCGTAGCCGGCGTCCGCGACCACCACCGGGGGGCGGTGGCCCAGGGCCAGCAGGTCGTCGATCATCTCCAGCGCGAGCTGCCACTTCGGGCGGTGGTGCTGGGTGTCCGGGATCTGGCATCGACGCCGCCGGCGCCGCACCTCGGCGGCTGACTCTTCGGTCGATGCGGACCTATCGTCCCAGCTCACGGGCATGAACAGGCGCCAGTCCAGGGGCGCGGACGCCTTGTCGGTGACCGCGTGCACGCTGACCGCGACCTGGCAGTTCCCGATCTTGCCCAGGGTCCCCGAGTACTGCCGGGCCACGCACGCCGACTCGGTGCCCTCCTTGGCCTGACCGGTGTCGTCGACCACCCACGCCTGCGGCTCGATGGCCTGGATCGCCAGCCGGGCCAGCGTCCTGCGCACGGGAACCACGTCCCACGGCGAGTTCGTGATGAACTGCTGCAACCGCTGGTGGTCCACTCCCAGCCGCGCCGCCATCGGCTGCATCGACTTGCGTCGACCGTCCAGCATCAGCCCCCGCAGATACACCCCGGCGGTGGCCCGCTGATCCGATCGCAACAACGACGAGAACACCTGCCCGGCAAAGGCGTCCAGTTCCTCACCCACAGCAGCGAAACCAGCAGCATCCACACCCCAATTCTCTCCGAAAACCAATGCAGCACAACGTAGACACGCCGACCTAACAAAGTACTACTAGAGGCGGGCGCCGGACGGACAATTGCTCGCGTTGCCCTGAGCTGGTGGACGCGGTCGTTGAACGAGCCAGGGCCATGCGGGCCACGTCGACCAGCTGCCAGGACGCCGGAACGTAGCGCCCTTGGCAAGGGTCCTGTGGGTCCGTGCCGCTCGGAGGCGGGATGGGC
>DASSML010000439.1:0-4000 GCA_035688895.1 Gemmatimonadales bacterium | reverse complement strand
GGCTGGAGGTAGGTGAGGAGCACCACCCCGCCGACCAGCGAGAGGACCTGGCGGGAGATCTCACTCACCTGGTGGCTCAGGACGCTCTGCAGGAGGCCTACGTCCACCGTGAGCCGGCTGGTCAGCTCGCCGGTGCGCCGCTCGGCGAAGAATCCGGGCGGCATCTGGATGAGGCGGGCGAAGAGATCGCGCCGGAGGCCGGCCACCGAGCGCTCGCCCGCGACGCTGAGCAGGTAGGCCTGGACGTAGTTGAGCCCCGCCTGCACGGTAAAGAGCGCCACCAGCCCGAGCGCGATCCGGTCCAGCAGCGCCCGGTCGTGATTCACGAACGCGGCGTCGAGCAGGTACTTCACCACCATGGGGAAGGCGAGCCCAAGCGCACTGCTGCCGACGAGCGCGAGGGTGGCCAACAGCAGGATGCCGCGGTAGGGCCGCACCCGCGGCCAGAGGCGGACCAGCCGGCCGGGCGGTGGGATCCGCCGCCGGGCGTTGTCGGTGAGCCCTTCGCTCTGCGCTCGGGCGGGTTCGCTCAATGGGCGAGATGAACGCCGGCGGGAATGGCCTGGCCCGCGCCGGACTGGTCCAGGATCAGGACCTTCGCCGGTGGGGTCGGATGGCCGAACGGCAACGCGCGGTCCACGCCCATGGCGACGAACAGGAGCGCGAGGTAGAGCAGAGAATAGCGGTACATCCCCCAGGCGACCGGGGTCACCACCCGCTCCCGCCGGAGCCGGAGGCAATACCACAGCAGGCGGGCGCCGAGCAGGGCCGCGGCCACGCCGTAGAACGGGCCCAGGGCACCGAAGAACGCGGGCAGAATCGTGAGCGGAAGCAGGATCAGGGTGTAGACCAGCATCTCGAACTTGGTCCGGGCCTCACCCCGCACCACCGGCATCATCGGAATCCCGGCGCGGGCGTAATCCGCCTGCTTGATGAGCGCGAGGGCCCAGAAGTGCGGGGGCGTCCAGTAGAAGATGATGGCGAACAGATAGATGGCCGCGAGATCGATGCTGCCGGTCATCGCCGCCCAGCCTACCAGCGGCGGGAACGCCCCCGCCGCTCCGCCGATGACGATGTTCTGCGGACTCGATCGCTTGAGCCACACGGTATAGATGAAGACGTAGAACAGGAGGCCGCCCAGCGCGAGCCAGGCGCTCAGCTGGTTGACCCGATACCAGAAGACCGCGAAGGCGAGAAAGCCCAGGCCCACCCCGTACGCGAGGCCGAAGCCGGGGGTGATCCGTCCCGCCGGGATCGGCCTGAGCCGGGTGCGCGCCATCCGGGTGTCGATGTCCCGGTCGAACCACATGTTGATGGCGTTGGCCCCGCCGGCCATCAGGTAGCCGCCCAGCACGACCCAGAGCACCCGCGAAAGGGAAGGCAGTCCCGCCGGCGTGATGAACATCGGGGCCACCGTGGTCACCAGCAGGAGCGAGATGATCCGCGGCTTGGTCAGGGTGACGAGGTCGGCCACGAGCCCCGGCGCCTGGGCGGCGGCGGTCTCGGCGTCGGCCGGCTCGGGGGCAGGCTCGAGCGGAGTCCGGCCGGAACGGTAGACCAGGACCACCAGGGTGGCCCAGACCAGGCTTCCCATCAGCAGGTGGGCCGCCCGGAGCCCCGGCGGGAGGAGACTCAGCACCATGGCCGCGGCAATGCCGATCTGGGCCACGGTGACGGCGAGGACGATCGCCGCCCAGCGACCCAGGGCCCGGCCCGCCGGATCAGCCCGGCGGGTCAACCGGGCGACGAGAAGGCCGCTCACCACCAGGAAGGCGAAGGCGAACACCCGGTGGGTCCAGTGCAGCGCGGCCAGGGGCGCCGCCGGGGGGAGGACCCGGCCGTTACAGAGAGGGAAGCCGAGGCAGAGCAGCCCGGCGTGGAAGTTGGCCACCTGGGCGCCGAACAGGATCACCACGAACCCCAACCCGGCGGTCGCCTGCACCAGCCGGTGCCAGCGGTGCCGCTCGCCCGTCGGCAGCGGCCGCTCCTGCCCGGCCGGCTCGCCGGCGCGGAGCGCCACGACCAGCAGAGTGGCGAGGAGGACCATCGCGTTGGCCAGATGGACGATGACGACCCAGGGCGGGAGGACCAGCTTGACGGTGACGGCCCCCAGGAGGACCTGGACCACCAGGAGCACCGCGGCGAGGGTGGCCGGGCCGCGCAGGGCGGGCTCGGCCCGGTGCCGCCGCCAGGCCACGATGGCCACGGCGAAGACGAAAAGGCTCACCAGGGCGGCGGCCCAGCGGTGGCCGATCTCGATCAGGGTCGGGAGGTCGAGCGGAGGGAACCACTCACCATCACACAGGGGCCAATGATCCCCGCACCCCATGCCGGAGCCGGTGATCCGCACCACCCCACCCAGAACGATCAACCCGAGCGCCAATCCCGATCCGGTCCAGGCCAGTCGCCGGAGGAGACGGGTGCGGTCGGGATGGGTCTCGAAACTCAAGGAATACGGCCCCCGCAGGTCTCAGGCGGGAAAGAAAGGTGCGCGGCAGTCCCTTGTCAACGCTATATTTAGCGATGGCTTCACCCGTCACCGACCAGTGGGGCGAGCGGCTCCCCCGGCACCTCGGCCTGTGGAGCGCAGTCGCGGTCCTGGTCGGATCCACCATCGGCAGCGGCATCTTCCGGGTCCCCGCCGGGGTGGCCCAGCGGCTCCACGACCCGGGCCCCGTCGTGGTGGCCTGGCTGATCGGCGGTGCCGTCGCCCTCTTCGGGGCGCTTACCCTGGCCGAGCTGGCGGCGGCGCTCCCCCGGTCGGGCGGGGTCTTCGCCTACCTGCTCGAGGGCTTCGGGCCCCTCCCCGCCTTCCTCTTTGGCTGGTCCGAGCTCACCGTCATCCGCGCCTCCGCTTTCGGGGCCATCGCGACGATCTTCGCCGAGTACCTGGGGTACTTCGTCGAGCTCAGTCCGGAGCAGGTGCGCTGGACCGCAGCCGCGGCAATCCTGGTGACCGGGTGCCTCAACTATCTGGGTGTCCGATCCGCCGCGCGGTTCATGAATCTGATCACCGCGCTCAAGTACGGCTCCCTGGCCGGACTCGCCCTGCTCGCCTTGACCGCCCCGGCGGGGACCGTGGCACACTTCACCCCGGCCTGGAGCGGCGGGCTCGATGTGTCGCTCCTGGCCACGGCGCTCATCGCCATCATGTGGACCTACGACGGCTGGGCCGATCTCTCGTTCATGGGCGGCGAGGTGCGCGATCCGCAGCGGACGCTGCCGCTGGCGCTGATTCTGGGAACCACCGGCATCATTCTGGTCTACCTGCTGATCAACTTCGCCTACATCTACCTGGTCCCGCTGCCCGAGATGGCCGCGTCGCCGCTGGTGGCCGCGACCGCCGCGGAGCGGATTCCGCTCTTCGCCGGCGCCGGAGGCGCGGTGGTGTCGGGGGTGGTGATGGTCTCGTGTCTGGGGGGGCTGACGGGTTCCATGATGACGGGCCCGCGGATCTTCTTCGCCATGGCCGACCGGGGTCTCTTCTTCCGAACCGTCGCACGGGTGTCACCTCGATTCCAGAGTCCATCCGTGGCGATCTGGCTCGCCACTGCGCTCGGCGTGGTGTACGTGCTGTTCAACGACTTCCAGCAGCTCGCGGACAAGTTCATCCTCGGCATCTGGCCTTTCTACACCCTCGCGGTGGCCGCGGTGTTCGTGCTGCGGCGCACCCGTCCGGACATGTCCCGGCCCTACCGCACCTGGGGATATCCGGTGGTGCCGCTGCTCTTCCTGCTCGCGTCGCTGGGCATGGTGCTGAACGCGCTGCTCACCGATCCGGTGAACACCGGCGTCACGTTCGGGATCATTCTGGCGGGGATACCGGTGTACTACGTGTGGCGCGGGGTGGCCGGGTCGGGCTCGATAGCGGTGACGAGTGCGGCTGCGACCGAGGAATAGTCGCGGATTTCGGAGTCTGTGCGGCCAGTTCACACGAAGACACGAAGAGCCCGAAGGAAGCGTAATGGTGGGGTGCACACCCACAAATCACTGCTGTTCT
>DASSML010000438.1:0-2439 GCA_035688895.1 Gemmatimonadales bacterium | reverse complement strand
ATTGCGGCGCGTAACTCACAGTCCGGCATTGTAGAACACGCGGAGAGCCATGTCAAACGGAAAGGCCCGGAACCGGGTCGTCCTGGTAGTTCTGGACGGCTGGGGATACCGGCGCGAGCGCGAGGGCAATGCCATCGAGCTGGCGTCGACTCCGGTGTGGCACCGGCTCTGGGACTCGGCTCCGCGCGCCCTCCTCGACGCCAGCGGCCTGGCGGTCGGCCTGCCGGACGGGCAGATGGGCAACAGCGAAGTGGGCCATCTCAACCTGGGCGCCGGCCGGGTCGTGCCCCAGGACCTGGTTCGCATCTCCCAAAGCATTCAGAGCGGCGAGTTCTATCAGCTCAAGCCGCTGGTGGACCTCTGCACCGGCCTCCGGCACAGCGGGGGAACGCTGCACCTGGTCGGACTGCTCGGTCCGGGCGGGGTGCACGCCCTGGATCGGCACCTCCTGGCCTGTGTGGAGCTGGGGGTCCGACACCGAGTCCCCGCCATCGCCATCCACGGCTTTCTCGACGGCCGCGATTCGGCCCCGACTCTCGGGGCCGAAGTCGTCCGGACGCTGCTGCAGGACATGCGCCGCATCGCCGGGAGCACGGTGGACGTCGCCACCCTGACCGGCCGCTACTTCGGGATGGATCGCGACCGCCGCTGGGACCGGACCAAGCTGGCCTACGACGCGATGGTGCATGGAGAGGGTACCCCGGTCGAGCACCCTGTGCTGGCGGTGCAGGCCGCCTACCAGCGGGGGGAGACCGACGAGTTCATCCGCCCGCTGGTGCACGTCCGGCGCGGCGCGCCGGTGGCCACCATGAAGGACGGCGACGGGGTGCTCTTCTTCAACTACCGGAGCGATCGGATGCGGCAGATCGTGAGCGCGCTCGCGATCGACGGGTTCGACGAGTTCGACCTGGGCCCCCGGCCGGAGCTGTCCTGCGTCACCATGACGCAGTACGACCAGACCTTTCCCCTGCCCCAGGCCTTTCCGCCCTTCAGCCTGGCCCGGATCCTGGCGGAGGTACTGGCGGAACAGGGCAGGACCCAGTTCCGCACCGCGGAGACCGAGAAGTATCCCCACGTCACGTACTTCTTCAACGGCGGCTACGAGCCGCCTTACCCGGGCGAGGAGCGCTGCCTGATTCCCTCTCAACGGGTCGCAACGTACGACCTGGCGCCGGAGATGAGCGCCGGGGGCATCACCGAGGCGCTCTGCCGCACCATCGAATCGGGCCGGCATGATTTCCTGCTCTGCAACTTCGCCAACGCCGACATGGTGGGCCACACCGGAGTGCTGCCGGCGGTGATCCGCGCGGTCGAGACGGTGGATCGCTGTCTGGAGCGAGTCCTGGCCAGTGCGGATCGGGCGGGGTGCCGCGTCCTCATCACCGCCGACCACGGCAACTGCGAGATGATGGTGGATCCCACGACCGGCGGGGTGCACACGGCCCACACCACCAACCCGGTGCCGCTCCTGGCGATCGGCGCGGGCGCCGAGCGGCTCCGCACCGGCGGCTCGCTCCGGGACGTGGCGCCGACGGTGCTCCGCCTGCTCGACATCGAGCCCCCCGCCGACATGACGGGGCGCGACCTGAGGGAGTGCTGATGGGGAGACCTGTGCGACTGGCGGTGATCCTGGCGTTCGCGCTCGGCGGCACGGCGCCCGCGGTGGCCCAGGTGGGGTACGATCCCCATGGCTCACCCTACCGGGATGTCGCCAAGGGCCACACCATCACCGCGATCGGCGGCTACCTCAGCGGCGACGGCGGGCGCTTCGGCATCGCCCCGCAAACCGGCCCGTTCGGCGGCATCCGCTACGAGATCCGGAACTCGCAAACGATCGCGTTTGCGCTGCAGGTCATCTACGGCGACTTCGACCGGCTGATCGTGGACCCCTTCGTGACGCCGGCGAACCAGGTGAGCGGCCCGGTGAAGCAGTCGGTCACTTTCACCGAGGCGAGCCTTCAGTTCAACCTGACCGGCGGGAAGACCTGGCACCGGCTGGCGCCGTTCTTCAGCACGACCATCGGGCTCGCATTCCCCAGCAACACGCCCCAGGATACCAGCGGCTTCGAGCTGGGCCACAAGGTGACGCTGGCGCCGGGTGTGGGGTTCCGCCTGTTCCTGACCCAGGCGATCCACCTCCGGGCCGAGGCACGAGGGATGTTCTGGAAGCTGAACTATCCCGCCAGCTTCACCCGGGAGCCGATCGAAGACCCCGGGACTCCCGGCGACTCGCATGCCGTGATCAAGGACGGTAACGTGAGCGAATGGGACACCAGCGGTTGGTTCCAGGCCGGGCTGGGCTTCGCCTTCTCGCCCTGAGATGGCAATCGAGCTGACCCGCACGGTCGGATTTCGGGCGGTGCATCGCCTGTACCGGGCCGATTGGAGCCCGGAGCGGAACCGCGAGGCGTTCGGGCCGCTGAGCGACCCTCCCGGACA
>DASSML010000437.1:0-4979 GCA_035688895.1 Gemmatimonadales bacterium | reverse complement strand
GAACGATCACGGGTGGGACTCCACCGGTTCTGGGAGTGGGATGGGATGTCCGGCCCGGGCCGCCGCAAGGACGACCGCCGGGAGGAGCCGGTGCTCGGCCTCGAGCACCCGGGCCGCGAGCCGATCGGGGTCGTCGCCCGGAAGCACGGGCACCCTGGCCCGGGCCAGCACCTCGCCCCGGTCGTAGACTTCATCCACCAGATGCACGCTGGCCCCGCTCTCCCGCGCGCCGCTTGCCAGCACCGCCTCGTGGACCCGGCGGCCGTACATCCCTCGCCCGCCGAAGGCGGGCAGGAGCGCCGGGTGAATGTTGACGATCCGGCCGCGATAGCGCTCGACCACCCCGCGCGGCACCAGCTTCAGATATCCGGCGAGGACCACGAGGTCGGCTCCCGCTCGCTCGAGCGGGTCGAGCCATTCGTCCGGGTTCGCCGGATCGGCCAGCACCTGCGTCGCGACGCCGTGGGAGCGAGCCAGCGTCAAAGCTCCGGCCGAGGCGCGATCGCTCAGGACCAGCACCACCCGCGCGGGCGTCCCTGTGCCGAGGGTGCGGAGCAGCGCTTCCAGGTTGCTGCCGCGTCCCGAGGCGGCCACCGCCACTCGCATGGTCATGGGCGCTGAAAGTAATGGCTCGCAAGCCCACGGGGCAGCCGGGCGGACCGTCTCATCGCGAAGCCAGAATCCCAGTTACGGCTTCCGCCAGGTCCGGCGCGGCCAGAAACGACGCGCTCGCGGCCGGACCCAGAAGGATGCCCCGGCCGCCCAGCGCCGTTGCGGCGTGGACGTCCCGGAGCCGGTCGCCCACCCACCAGCTGGCGGAGAGATCGATCCCGAGCTCGTCGGCAGCCTGTCGGTAGAGCCGAAGTCCGGGCTTGCGGCACTCGCAGGGTCCGGTGACATCGGGATGGTGGGGACAGTGGTACTGGGCGTCGAGCCGCGCTCCCCGATCCGCCAGCAATCGGTCGAGGCGGCGCCGGGTCGCCTCGTAGGCCGCTTCATCGAACAGGCCCCGCGCGATTCCGGACTGGTTGGTCACTACGACGGCCAGCAGCCCTGCCTGGTTCAGCCGGCTGATCGCCTCGGCTGCGCCGGGCAGGAGCCGTACCCGGTCGGGGTCCGAGAGATATCCGACGTCTTCGATAATGGTGCCGTCGCGATCGAGGAAGACCGCGGCCCGGCGCGCCTGAGTCACTCGCGGAGGGCCGCGGCGATGGCCGCCGCCGCGGTGGGCTCGCTGCCCGGCTCGAGCGTGCGGGGGTCGAGCACGACCCGGCCCTCCGCCACCCGGGTCACCAGGACGGGATCGCCCAGGCGCAGGCGGAGGGCGAGGCCATCGGCGCCAAGCGGGCCAGGATCGAGCGTCACGAGGGTGGTGGGCAAGGTGGCTGTCGGGAACGAGCCGCCACCCACCGCGGAAAAGCCGGGGGTGATGGCGGGGTGCAACTCGGGCGGACAGGCCGCGGCCAGCTCCCCCGCCCGCCGCTCGAGCGAGGCCGGATCCAGCGTGAGCATCCGGAGCACGGGAACCTGCTCAACCGCCTGCTCGGGGTCCCGATACAGCGCCAGGGTCGCCTCCAGCGCCGCCAGGGTCATCTTGTCGGCTCTGAGGGCCCGGGCCAGCGGGTTGCGCCGGCAGCGATCTACCGCGTCGGCCCGACCCACCAGGCAGCCGGCCTGGGGTCCACCCAGCAGCTTGTCGCCGCTGAAGAGCACCAGGGTCGCGCCGGCGGCGAGGCCGTCGGCCACCCGGGGCTCGCCGGTCAGGCCCCACGAGCTCAGATCAGCCAGCAACCCGCTCCCCACATCGAACAGGTAGGGCAGCTCCGCCTCCTCGGCCAGCCGAGCCAGGGCCGACGGCTCGGGCGACGTCACGAACCCGCGCTGCTCGAAGTTCGACCGGTGGACCGTGAGGATGGCCGCCACTCCCGGCCCCAGCGCGGCGCGATAGTCGTCCAGGTGGGTGCGGTTGGTGGTCCCCACCTCGCGGAGCCGGGCGCCGCTGCGCTCCAGGATGTCGGGGATCCGGAACGAGCCCCCGATCTCGATCAGCTCACCCCGCGAGATCAGAACCTCGCGTCCCGCGGCGTGAGCGTTGAGCGCAAGCACCAGCGCGCCGGCGGCATTGTTCACCGCGAGGGCATCCTCCGCGCCGGTCACCTCGCGCAGCAGGGCGCGGCAGTGATCGTGGCGGCTGCCCCGGGTCCCGGCATGGAGATCGAACTCGAGGTTGCTGTACCCGGCTGCGACCTGGCCGACCGCGGCCAGCGCCGCCGGCGCGAGCGGGGCTCGGCCGAGGTTGGTGTGGAGGACCACACCAGTCGCGTTGAGCACCGGCCGCAGGCCGGCCCGGCTCTTGGCCGCCACGCGCTCGCGGATCTCGGCTCCCCAGTTGTCCGGAGCGCCCGCCCTTCGGGTCCGGGCCGCGGCGAGGGACTCGCGTACGGCATCGACCACCACCGCGCGAGGCAGGCGCTCCAGCAGGTCCGCGATCTCAGGATCGCGGAGGAGTCGGTCCACCGAGGGCAGCGTGCGCCGTTGATCGCTCATGGCGAGGTCGGCGCGGCGGGCTTCCGCGACTTGGGGGGACTGGTGGGCCCAGGCTTCGGCTTGGCCTTGGACTTCAGCGAATCGGGGCGGCCATGAAGAGAATCGGCGGCCGCCGTGCTGTCGGGTGCCTGGCGCTCCGGGACCACCAGCGTCCCCGTCGCGTCGGCGGCCACGCCGGTGACGTTCCTGAGGCCGCGCAGGGTTATCGCGTAGTGCGCACCTGGGGTCCAGGGCCGGCCTACCCGGACCACCAGGCGATCCGCCAACGGAGGCCGAGTGGTGAGCGGCTGGTTCTGCTCCGCCGCCCGTCCCCGCACCCCTACGCCTCGGCGCGGCGCCAGGGTCGTGTCGGGCTGGAGCGTGTCGGCCCGAAGAGA
The DNA here is from genome assembly GCA_035688895.1 of Gemmatimonadales bacterium. Classification (GTDB taxonomy): domain Bacteria; phylum Gemmatimonadota; class Gemmatimonadetes; order Gemmatimonadales; family GWC2-71-9; genus CAVVWJ01. Next base: position 2,055 of record DASSML010000437.1, on the reverse strand, counting down.
GTCGGGCCGCAGGGTGTCGGCCTTGGCCGCCGTGGCGGCATGCAGACTGTCGTCCAGCGACTTGGGCAGCAACGAGACCACCGGGACGCGGGACGAATCGGGCAGGAGCGCCACGATCGCGGCACTCGGCGCCAAGTGGGTCCGTGGATCGGTCGGCTGGCTCAGCTCGATCGTGGCGCTCACGCTGTCCTGCACCGTTACGGTGCGGATGCGGGGCGGGGTGGTGTCGTGGACGAAGGCCCAGAGCTCGCCTGCATTGGTGCGCCCCCGAGACAACCGCACGCTGTCGAACGCCTCGCGGAGATCGGCAACATGGTTGCTGTTTTGATCCAGGACGCCGGAGACCACGTAGTCACCCGCGGGGAGCGGGCCCAGGGTGAAGTGCCCGGACGAATCGGCGAGGGCGCGGTAGGGCAGGCTGTCGGGCAAGAGGAGCGCCACCACCAACGCGGCCGCGGCCGGACGGGCCGACGTCCAGTCCACCACGGTCCCCTGGAGGGTGGTGGACGGCGGAGGCCCGCCGGTGGAGAAGGTCACCACCTTGCCTTCGTCGCTGCGATTGCGCCGCAGATCGGTCACGCCGGGGAGCAGCTCGACCCGATAGACCCGGTCCGGCTTCCATCCCTCGGCCGGGCGCACGGTGATCCGGGAACGGCGCCAGTTCACATCCGGCACCCGGGTGGTGGGGGAGAGTAGGATGAGCTTCTCGAGGTCGCCGGTCCCGGTGCCGGTATTCGCGGTCGAGCCCTCGGAGATCACTTCGTCGAAGCGGAATTCCACGTCCCCGTGGTAGCCAGGGAGCTGTGCCATCGAGTCCGGGACGGTGGCCACGAGCTGGGGTGGCACGGCGTCGGGCGGCCCCCCGGGCGGCGGCTCCATGCGGGCGCAGGCGAGCAGGGGCGCCAGGACGCAGAGGGGCAGGGGCGCAGGAACCAATTGGCGCAGCTGCGCGAGCCACGGCGTGCCGTCTTCCTGCGCCCGAGCGCTCCTGCGCCCGCGCGCTTTCACCCGCACCCGAGGAGCTCCCGCTTCCGGACCAGCACCTCGCGCTGCTCCCGCCAGCCCGCGAGCTTCTGCCGCTCGCGGTCCACGACGTCGGCAGGGGCGCGGGAGACGAACTGCTCGTTGCCCAGCTTCTTCTCCTGCGACGCGACCAGCTGACCCAGGCGGTCCACCTCTCCGCTCAGCCGGCCGCACTCGCGTCCGACATCGATCGCGTCCCCCAGCGGTACGAAGACCGCCGTTCCGTCGGACAGCACGGCATGCCCGCCCACCCGCTCGGCCGGCTCGCCGAAGACGAGCTCGGACACCTTGGCCAGGCGGGACACGGTAGCCCGCTCCCGGTCGAAAGCGGGATCGGAGGCCCCGCCGTCCCGGCTCACCACCACCCGAACCGGCTGGCCGGGCTGGATGCCGTATTCGGCGCGAATGCCACGGATGGCGCCCACCAGCTCCTGCACCAGCCCGAATTCGCGGAGGGCGGCGGCATCCTCCGCGCGCCGGTCGGACCGCGGCCAGGGCGCCACCATGATCGAGGCCTCGGCCGGTCGTCCGGGGAAGCGGCGCCAGAGCGCCTCGGTGATGAACGGCATGACGGGGTGCAGCAGCCGGAGCGCCACATCGAAGGTCTGGGTGGCGACGGCTCGGGCAACGTCACCGCCGGGGACGTCGCCGTACAGCCGAGGCTTGATCTGCTCGATGTACCAGTCGGCAAGATCGCTCCAGATGAACCGGTACACGGCGGCGGCGGCCTCGTTCAGGCGGAAGCGCTCGTAGGCCTCGGTGGCCTCGCGGACGGTGTCCTCGCAGCGGGCGATGATCCAGCGGTCGGCCAGGGTGAGCTCATCCCGCCGTACCGCCGCCGGGCTCCCGGCGAGCGCGCGGGGCGGGCCCTCGAGATTCGAGAGAATGAAGCGTCCGGCGTTCCAGAGCTTGTTGGCGAAGTTCCGGGCGGGGCCGAAGCTGGACTCGAGATCGTTGGGGTCGAGGATGACGTCGGTGCCCACCGACATGCCCGAGATCAGGGAGTACCGCAGCGCGTCGGCGCCGTAGCGC
>DASSML010000436.1:0-23553 GCA_035688895.1 Gemmatimonadales bacterium | reverse complement strand
TGGCCACCTCGTGATGCTGCACCTCGACCGGCACGCCGGCCGCGATCAGGGCCAGCATGATTTTGGAGCGCACGTCCTGCAGCCGGTCGGCCGGCGGGACCGGGAAGTAGCCCTCCTTGTGGCGGGGTCGGTGCCCCAGGTTGGGCGTCCCGTTCCGGCCCGAGTTCCACACCCCCTCGTCCGAATCGATGTGGTAGTAGGCCTCGTGGGCGTTCTGGTCGAAGCGGACCGAGTTGAAGATGAAGAACTCGGCCTCGGGCCCCCAGCACGACGTGGTCGCGATGCCGCTGGTGCGGAGGTACTCCTCGGCCTTGAACGCGATGAAGCGCGGATCCCGGCTGTACGGCTCGAGGGTGATCGGGTCGTAGATATCGCAGGTGAGCGAGAGCGTCGGCACCGTCAGCACCGGGTCCACGAACGCGGTGGACACGTCGGGGATGAGCAGCATGTCGCTCTCGTTGATGGCCTGGAAGCCGCGGATGGACGAGCCATCGAAGCCCAGGCCTTCCCGGACCATGTCCTCGTCCAGCGTCGCCGCGGGAATGGAGAAATGCTGCCAGGTCCCCGGCAGGTCGCAGAACTTCACGTCCACGACCTGGATGTTCCGCTGCCGGATCAGGTCGAGGAGGTGCTGCACTTCGCTGGCCTGGGTGATCCGGCCGGGTGCGCTGGGTCGTGCGGTGGTCGCCATGGGTGGTCTCGCCCTGTCGGGTTCGGGAAGTGGGATGCCCCTGGGTTCGGGAATCGAACGCAGGGGCATCAGGTGAGAAGCGCGGACGCGGACCGTGGACCCGGCGGTTCGATAGGTGGAGATCGGCGGTTTCGAAGCTGCGGCGTCATCGGATCATCCGGGTGCGTGGGGTCGCCATCGACAGGATGAGTATATGCACCGAGTGCACCAGTGTCAAGAGAAATGTGCAGAAAATGCAGGAATCCGTGGACACTTCTGCAAATTCGACCATCAAGTCGACCTGATCAGGCATGATGTGGTGCTGAAACCGTTCATTCAAGTTATCACGGCTCAATAGGTTGGAACGGCCCGCCAGCCCCGGCCGTGCTCCTCCGTCACCCGGGATCCAGTGACGTCGGCCGCCGAGAGCACCCGGGTCATCCGATTAGCTTCCGGCGACGCCCGCACCGCACACCGGAGGCCTCGTGCTGCTGGTCTGTTCCTCCTGCCACGCCCCCCTGCCGTCCGGCAGCACCCACTGTCCGCGCTGCGGACCGGGGAGCCTGGCGCTACTCGGGGCGGAGGGACTGGGCACCCCGCGCGAGGCGCCGCCCGACGCGCTAGGCCGACTGGCCCGCGCCTTGGGCGACACCTACCGGGTGATGCGGATGATCGGTCGGGGCGGGTTCGCCGAGGTGTACGAGGTGCTCGACACCGGCTTGCAGCGCCGCCTCGCGGTCAAGGTCCTCCGCTCCGATCTCCACTGGAGCTCCTCCGCCGTCTCTCGCTTCACCCAGGAAACCCGCGCCATCGCCCGGCTGAACCATCCCAACACCGTGCCGATCCACTTCGTCGGCGAAGGCGAGGGACTGGTCTTCTACGCCATGCCGTTCCTCCAGGGACGGACCGTCGCCGAAGTGCTCCGCACCGAGGGCCCGCAGGGCGTGGACCGGACCCTGGCGATCGTGGAGCCGATCCTGGAGGCCCTGCAGCAGGCACATGAGGCCGGGCTGGTGCATCGCGACCTCAAGCCGGAGAACATCGTGATCGAGGCCGGCACCGGCCGGCCGCTGCTGGTGGATTTCGGCATCGTGAAGAACCTCGAGTCGCCGGCGGACATCACCGAGACCGGCTACATCGTCGGCACGCCCCTCTACATGAGCCCGGAGCAGGCGCTCGGCAGTCACAAGGTCGATTCCCGCTCGGACATTTATGCCATGGGCGCCGTGCTGTTCCACCTGCTGACCGGCACGCCGCCGTTTCCGGGCGAGGACTCCCAGGAGATCGTCGGTCGGCACATCCGGGAGCCGCTGCCGGTAGGCAGCCTTTCCCGGGAGGGGATTCCCCCCTGGCTCGCCCGGATCGTCGTCCGCTGCCTGGCGAAGCACCCGGACGATCGCTACCCCACGGCGCGGGCCCTGCTCGACGCGCTGCGCGCAGGCCGGATCGCGGCCCCGGCGGGTGTCGTCGTTCCCACCGACCACCGGACCCCGGCGACGGTCGAGGAGGCACCCACCGAGGAGTTCGCCGCAGGTCCTGACTCGGCCCCGCCACCCGGCCGTCGCCACGGCGGCCGACGGGTGGCCATCGGGGCGGCGCTGGTGGCGGCGGCCGTGGGTACGACGCTGCTCACCGCCCGCGGGGCCGATCCGCCGCCCGCCGCGCTGGTGGTGCACAACCGGCTGGTGGAGCCCATCGTGGTGACCGTCGATGACTCCGGCCGCATGGTGGCCCCGGAGCGGGACGTGCGGATCCCGGTTCGGAGCGGCGCCCCGCTCGAGGCCCACTGGGCGATGGTGCGCCCCTCCCACCTGGGCCGGGTGCTCGGCCAGGGCGTCGAAGGCGCGATCGTCGCCGACCGGGTGGAGGGCGAGCGGCGGGAGCGGGTGGATGCCTCGTCGGGCGGGGTGGTGCGCTACGCCCCGGTGGTGGTCAACCGGACCCATCGTCGCCTCACGGTCACCGTCGTGGACGACGTCGACAGCGTCGACTGCGGCTGCTCGCTCGAGCCCGGAGACTCGCTCCGCCTGGGGTACTATCCGCTCGGTGGGCGCAGCCTGGTGCGGGTCAGCGATCCGGATGGCCGGACCGCGCGCTATCCCGCCATGCTGGGACAGCGCGACAGCGTGACCGGGGCCATGCGGATCCCGGTCGAGGCCACCGATCTCGCCGAGAGGCAGTTGAAGCGTGCGGCGCCCCCGGCGACGGCGCCGAAATCGCGCGCCCCCTCGCCCCGCCGGGCGCCGGCCCAGCAGCCCAATCCACTGGGCCGTATCCTTCCAGTCCACTGAGCCCGCACACTCCCGTCACGGTGGTCTCATGACCCAGCCGCCCGCCGAGCCCGCTGGTCCACCCCCTGCTGCTCGTCCGGCCTCGCGGAATCGCGGGTGCGTCGTGCTGCCGGTGATCCTTGCCGTCGTGCTCGGTGCCGTCTGGTATTTCGTGGTGCAGCAGCCCCGGCTGCGCTTCACCAACCGGCTGATCGCGCCCGTCCGGCTCGGGGTAGGAGACGCAACGCCGCGCACGATCGCGCCGGGCGCGACGGTGAGTGTCCGGGTTCCCCGGGGGCGCACCCTGGTGGCCGAATGGGAGATGGTCCGCCCTCTCAGCGCCGACAGCCAGCCGATGGGCGAAGTGGTGAAGGGTGCGGTCGTCGTGCGGGAGGTGCGGGGGACCATGCGAGGCGAGGCCGGCCCCCGCGCCGGCGAGGCGGCTTTCTTCGCGCCGCTCATCAGCAACGGCGGCAACGAGGTGATTCGAGTCACCGCCAACGCCGGCCTGCAGGGCGCGGTGGACTGCGGGTGCGCGGTTCGCCCCGGCGCAACCCGGGTGTTCGTCGGCTACTACCGGCTCTATCAGAACAGCACCGTGCAGGCCCGCGGGATGGCCACCCGGCGAGAGGCCATCTTCCGCGACCTCGGTCCGCAGGTGACCCGGTCCGACGGCGCCGTCGGTCTTCGCTTCGAGGCGCGCGACCTCAGGCCCCCGCCGGCGCCGCGGCCGCGCTGAGGGTTAGCTCTCCCTCCGCCGGCGGGCGCGCAGGATGGCGCCCGGGGTCACGGCGGCAAACCCGTACTTCTCCCGCACCTTGTCCACCGCCGCCGTGAGCTCGCGGCGCCGGCGCCGGTCCTCCGATTCGAAGAGATCGGCCTCCGCCGCCACGCCGAGATTGGTCACCGCCACCCCGATGAGCCGCACACCGCGATTGCGCGCACGTACGCCGTCGAAGGCCTGTTGGAAAAGCGCGCGGGCGGCCTGATAGATCTCGCCGTCGAGGTCGGTGCCCAGCTCCAGCGTCTGCCGCCGGGTGACGGTGTGAAAGTCGTCGTGTCGGAGCTTGAGCGTCACGGTCCGGCCGACCAACCCCTCGTCACGAAGCTGGCCGGCGACGCGGGTGGTGAGCAGGAAGAGAATCGCCTCCAGCTCCTCCGGATCGCGAAGATCGCGCGAGAGGGTAGTCTCCCGACTCACCGACTTGGGCAGCTGCTCGGCCCGCAAGGTCGTCCCACCGTGGCCGAGCGCCCGGCGCTTGAGCGCGCGCGCCTCGGGGCCGATCAGCCGGGCCAGTGCGGCTTCCTCCATCTGCTGGATCTGCCAGACGTCGGTGAGCCCGAGCTCGGTCCACCGCGCCGCGGTCTTGGGGCCGACCCCCGGCATCGCCGAGAGCGGCAGCCCGGCGAGAAATCCCTGCTCCCATCCCGCCCGGACCTCCATCAACCCCCGCGGCTTGGCCTGGTCGGACGCCAGCTTGGCGATCATCCGGTTGGGTCCGATCCCGATGCTGCAGTCGAGCCCGGTTCCGGCGCGCACCGCGTCGCGGATCGTCTCCGCCACCGGCAGCAGCGACACCGGGTAGAGCCGGTCGGTGCCCCCGAAATCCAGATAGGCTTCGTCCAGTGACGCCATGACCACGACCGGCGAGAAGCGCTCGAGCACCGCGCGCACCGCCTCGGAGGCTTCGCGATAGTGAGGGAAGGAGCCCTGGAAGAAGGTCGCCTCAGGGCAGAGACGGACGGCCTGCGCGATGGGCATGCCCGCGTGGATCCCGTAGCGCCGGGCGCCGTACGACGCGGACTGCACCACGCCACGCTGGTCGCGCCGTCCGCCCACCACCAGGAGCTCGATGTTCCGCAGCTCGGGGTGGTGCTGGCGGCAGACTTCGACGAAGAACGCGTCGAGATCGACGTGCAGGATGCGAGCGCTCATGACGGCCTTGGCGGCGGATCGGGGCGAGGCCTATCTTGACGGACCACTGTCCCGGAGCGCGTTCCGATGATGAGTCAGAAGATGCAGGACGCCTTCAACGAGCAGATGCAGCACGAATTCTACTCCTCGTATCTGTACCTCTCAATGTCGGCGTACTGCGATCGCGCGAACCTGCCCGGCCTGGCGCGGTGGATGCGCGCGCAGGCGTCCGAGGAAACCAAGCACGCGATGAAGATCTTCGACCACCTGCTCGACCGGAGCGGCGCCGTCGTGCTGCAGCAGGTCGACCGGCCTCCCGCCGACTTCGCCTCGGCGCTCGAGGTGGCCGAGCAGGCGCACCGGCACGAGCAGCAGGTCACCGCCAGCATCAACAAGGTGTACGGGCTCGCCATGGACGAGCGGGACTTCGCCAGCCGGGTGTTCCTCGACTGGTTCGTGCAGGAACAGGTGGAAGAGGAGAAGACCAGCGGCCTGCTGGCGGAGCAGCTCCGGATGGTGGGCACCGACCGGCCCGGCCTGCTGATGCTCGACCGGGAGCTGGGCCAGCGGCGGGGCGCCCCGGCGGCGCCGGCCGCGGATCCCACGTGAGTCTTCCTCCCCTCGCCTTCGTCGGCCTCGGCGCCATCGGCGCGCCGATGGCCTCGCACCTGGCCGAGGGTGGGACCCTTACGGTGTGGAACCGGACGACGGCGGTGGCGGACCGCTTCGCCGCCCGTTACGGCGCTCGCGTCGCCGCGACGCCGCGAGAGGCCGCGGCCTCGGCGGATATCGTAGTCACCTGTCTGCCGACCTCGCGCGAGGTCGAGGCCGTGCTGGAGGGTCCCGACGGCCTCCTCGCCGGCCTCCGGCGCGGGGCGCTCCTGATCGACTGCACCTCGGGCGATCCCGCCGGCTCCCGCCGGATCGCCGCCCGGCTGGCCGAGCGCGGAATCGAGTTCGTCGACGCCCCGGTGAGCGGCGGGACCAACGGCGCCGAGGCCGGCACCCTGGCGGTCATGGTGGGAGGGGAGGCCGCCGCGTTCTCCCGGGCTCGGCCGGTCCTGGAGCGCTTCGGCCGGAGGATCGAGCATGTGGGGCCGGTCGGGGCGGGCCACGCGCTCAAGTCGGTCAACAACGCGCTGCTCGCGGTGAACATCCTCGCGGCGGCCGAAGGGCTGGCGGCGCTGGTCAAGGCCGGAGTTCCGGCGGCCACCGCGCTCGACATCGTGAATGCCTCCAGCGGCCGCTCCTTCGTGACCGAGACCCTCATCCCGGAGCGGGTGCTGACCGGGGCCTGGCCGGTGACCTTCCGTCTGGCGCTGCTCGCCAAGGATGTGGGGATCGCCCGGGGGCTCCTGCGGGACACCGGCGTGGAGGGGCCGGTGCTCGACCGGGCGGGCGAGCTGATGGACCGGGCCCGCGCGGCCCTGGGCGAGCAGGCCGATTACCTCGAAGCGATACGTCTCGTCGAGCGTCAGGCGGGAGTGGAGATTCGCGGCTGACGCCCACTTGCCGCTGCGAGGCGCTTTACCCACTTTCCCCGTCATGCCGCGATCGAGTCGATGAGCGACTGGGGTTTGACCAGCCGGCTGTCCGCCCGCGTCACGCTGGCCGACGGCGCGGTGCTCGAGGGCGAGCTGCACCTGGCGTCTCGGCCGTCCTATCCGCCGGGGCCCGAGACACCGATCGAGATGCTCAACCGGGCCGATCCATTCTTCGCGCTGATCCCGCGTGAGGGCGGCGTGGTGTTCCTTCCCAAGGCGGGCATCGCGGTCGTGGCCTGTCCCGAGCCCAGTCCCTGGATCGATCCCGACCGGGTGAGCGCCGCCAAACACCTCGAGCTCGCGGTGGAGCTGGCCAATGGGCAGGAGTACCGAGGGCACGCGGTGGCCGAGCTGCACCCCTCGCGCTCCCGGGCGCTCGATTACGTGAATGCCGCGGGCCTCTTCTTCGGACTCTGGGACGACGGGATCGCCCGCTACTTCAACAAGAACCACGTCCGCTGCATCCGGCCCTACGACTGAGACTCCCGTGGCGCGACTCGATCGCTTCATCCAGGTCATGCACGAGCAGCGGGCGGACGGTCTTCAGCTTGCCGTCGGCAAGCCGGCCGCGCTGCTCGCCAACGGCGCGGTCCGGCCGGTCACCAAGGACCCCCTGACCGACGCCCAGATCCTGGGCCTGCTGCGGGAGATCGCCGGCGAAAGCGCCGGGCAGCTCGGGGGGAGCGGCCCGGTGGCCTTTTCCTACCAGGCGCCGAGCGGCGAGGTGCGGGTGGAGCTCGCGTCCGGCTCCGACGGTCCGCGCGCGGTCCTGCGTCCGACGGGCGTGGCACCCCAGGCGTCCGCCAGCAGCGCGGATCTGGCCGAGGCCCGCGCGGCCATGGAGGTGCTGTTCCGCTTGCTGGTCGACTCCGGCGCCTCGGATCTCCACCTGCGCTCGGGGGAGCCGCCGCTGCTCCGCCGTCACGGCGAGCTGGTGCGGGAGGGCCAGACGGCGCTCCCGGCCGAGCGGCTGGAAACGATGCTCGTCGCCATCATGACCGCCAAGGAGATCGCGGAATACAAGGAAGGGGACACGGACTGGGCCTACGAGATCGAGGGTCTGGCCCGCTTCCGCTGCAACGCCGCCCGCGACCGCCACGGGCCGATGGCCGTCTTCCGGGTCATCCCCACCACCGTGCGCACCGCCGACGAGATGGGGCTGAGCCGCGAGGTGCAGAATCTCTGCTACCTGACCAAGGGTCTCGTCGTGGTCACCGGGCCCACCGGCTCGGGGAAGAGCACGACGCTGGCCGCCCTGGTGGACCTGGTCAACCGCACCCGTACCGACCACATCATCACGATCGAGGACCCGATCGAGTTCGTCCACCAGAGCAAGAAGTGCCTGGTGACGCAGCGGCAGGTCGGGCTCCACACCCGGAGCTTCAAGCACGCCCTCCGGGCCGCGCTGCGAGAGGATCCCGACATCATCCTGGTGGGCGAGATGCGCGACCTGGAGACGGTCTCCATCGCCATCGAGACCGCGGAGACCGGCCACCTGGTGTTCGGGACCCTCCACACCACCACGGCCGCGTCGACCATCGACCGGATCATCGACGCGTTCCCGGCCGACCGGCAATCGCAGGTGCGGGTGATGCTCTCGGAGTCGCTCCGCGGCGTCATCGCCCAGACGCTGTGCAAGAAGGTCGGCGGGGGCCGGGTGGCCGCCCGCGAGGTGCTCCTCTCCATCCCGGCCGTGTCCAACCTGATCCGCGAGGGCAAGACCTTCCAGATCCCTTCGATCATGCAGACCAACCGGAAGACCGGCATGATCACGCTCAATGACGCCCTGATCGAGCTGGTGGACGGCAAGCAGGTCGAGCCCAGGGAGGCCTACATGAAGGCGGTGGACAAGGCCGGCTTCGCCGGCCTGCTCAAGGCCCGCCGTCACGACGTCTCCTTCCTGGGTGAGGCGTGATGGCGCCTGCGCCGCACGTGGTGCTCGTCCTCGTCAATCCGCAGGACATCGTCAACATCGCGAGCGCGGTCCGCATCGCCCGGAACTTCGGGATCGAGCGGATGCGCCTGGTGCAGCCGGAGATGTTCGATCCCTGGCGGATCGAGGGCATCGCCCACAACAGCGCCGACTTCGTGAGTCGGATCGAAATCGTCGACACGCTGGAGGCCGCTCTGGCCGATTGCGTCTTCACCGCCGTGCTGAGCGCGCGGAGCCGCACGGCCAAGCGCCGCACCGTGTCTCCCCGGGAGGCCGCGGCCGAGCTGGCCCGCGAGTCGACGGCCGGCCCGGTGGCCTTCGTGGTGGGCCGGGAGGACAGCGGGCTCACCAACGCCGAGCTGGACCTGGGCCACGTGCAGGTGACCATCCCCACCGACCCCCGCAGTCCCTCGCTCAACCTGGCCCAGGCGGTGGCGCTCATGGCCTACGAGTGGTGGCTGGTCTCGGGCGAGACCGCCCCGCTCAAGCCGCCGCGCAAGCAGGCCGATCCCGCCACGGTGAGTCAGCTGGAGGACCTGTTCACCGACTGGCAGCGCGCCCTCTGGGCCATCGACTTCTTCAAGACCCGGCGCCCGGAGGCAGTGATGCGCTCCTTCCGCGAGATCGTCCACCGCGCCGCGCTCGACGGGCGCGAGGCGACCCTGGTGCGCGCCATGGGCATCGAGGTGGTCCGTTTCCTGGCCCGCGCCGGCGTGCCCGTGACCGAGCCTCCCGCCGCCGAGCGGGCCTGACATGGCCCGGTCCAATGCGTACTGGGCGGGAAACCGCTACGCCGACCCGGCCCAGGAGCCCGAGCCCGCCGCACCGCTGCAGGACCTGCCGGCCCCCAGTGCCGAGCGCTTCCGCCTGCTGCGCGACGGGCTGCGGCACCTGCCCGGGGTGGGCGAGTCGGTGCGCTTCATGGGGCAGAGCTGGCGATGGGCCTGGGAATACGGAGTCGGCAACCGGAAGCTCTGCTGGGTGCACATCGTCGGTGACGCGGTCTCCTCCACCTTCACCCTGAGCGATGCCGAAGCGGACCGGGTCCGCCGGCTGGGCCGCCTGTCCGCCGACCTGAGCCGGTCGATCACCGAGGCCCAGCGGACCGGGCCGGTGCGCTGGTGCTGGCTGACGCTGGACGACCGGCGGGCCATCGAGTCGTACCTCCGCTTTGCCCGGCACAAGGCGGAATGGCTGGCGGAGCGGCCCGCGCCGCATCGCGCGCCGCGGGCGCGCGGCCGCAAGCAGGATGATGCCGATGCCGACTGAGGCACTCGGGATTGCCGAGGCCGCGCTCGGGTTGTGCCGCGGCGCGTTGCACTTAACTTTCGGCGCGCGTTTTGTGAATGTCTTCACGAGCCAGGCTTCTCTCACCGCGTGGACTCGATAATGCGTACGTTGGCCATCGTGCTCGGCGGCGTCGGAGCCGGCGGACTCGCCGCTCTCCTCGCCTTCCGAAGCCCGACCCCGCAGGCGCAGCAAGCCAAGCCCGCCGATTCGCTCACGGCCGCGATCATCAGCGATACCGGTTCTCTCGAGGGTCCGCGCCAGCCGATCTTCTTCCGCCACGACATCCACGCCGGCCAGTTCAAGATTCAGTGCCAGTACTGCCACTACTCGGTGGCGGTCTCGCCCGAGCCGGGGATTCCGTCCATGCAGACCTGCATGGGGTGTCATCTGGTGGTGAGCGGGAGCGATAGCGCCAGCAAAACCGAGATCCAGAAGGTCCGAAAGGCCTGGAGCGACAAGAAGCCGGTCGAGTGGGTCCGGATTCACTACCTCCCCCGTCACGCGCATTTCCCCCACCAGCGGCATATCAAGGTGCTGGGTCCCAACGCCTGCGCCACCTGCCACGGCGACATCACCCGCATGGCGCAGGTGCACAAGGTGAACCAGGTGGACCGGATGGGCTTCTGCATCACCTGCCATCTGGAGCGGGACGTGTCGCGGGACTGTTCGGTGTGTCACTACTGAGGCGCTTGAGTCCGATCAACAGGAAGAGCGAATGACTGACACCCAAGGGCCCGACACGCTGGATCGCCGCAGGTTCCTCACCGTGCTCGGCACCACGACGGCCGGCGGCGCGCTCGCCTTGAGCGGCTGCTCCACCGATCGGGTCGAGAAGCTGGTGCCCTATCTGGTGCAGTCGGAGGATCAGGTCCCCGGGGTGGCGACCTGGTACGCCAGCACCTGCACCGAATGCAACCAGGGCTGCGGGCTGCACGTGCGCACCCGCGAGGGGCGCGCGGTCAAGCTGGAAGGGAATCCCGACCACCCGGTCAACCAGGGGAAGATCTGCTCCCGGGGCCAGGCCGGACTGCAGGGGTTGTACAACCCGGGTCGGGTGCAGAGCCCGATGGCGCGCGGCGGCAACGGGCAGCTGGCGCCGATCACCTGGGATGACGCCATTGCCCGGCTCGCCGGCAAGCTGGGCGAGGCGGGGAACCGGGTGGCGGTGCTCTCCGCGGCGGGGCGGGGCAGCTTCACCGACTTCCTGACCGACTGGACCGGCGCGCTGGGTGGCAAGCTGATCCGCTACGAGACCTTCGACCACGAGCCGCTTCGGGCCGCCAACCGCCAGGTCTTCGGGCTCGACCAGGTGCCGGCGCACGACTTCGGCAAGGCCCGCTACATCATGTCGTTCGGCGCCGACTTCCTGGAGAGCTGGGGCAGCTCGATCGAGAATCAGCGCGGCTTCGCCCGCTCCCACGGCTCCGCCGACGGCGAGATGGCCAAGTTCGTGTACGCCGGCCCGCGGATGGATCTCACCGGCCTCAACGCCGACGAGTGGCTCCCGATCAAGCCCGGCTCCGAGGCCGCGCTGGCGCTCGCCATGGCCAACGTGCTCCTCGCCGGCAAGAGCGACGCACCGGCCGGCCTGGCTTCCGCGCTCGGTCCCTACACCCCGGCGATGGCCGCCGCCGAAACCGGCATTCCCGCCGAGCGGATCGAGAAGCTCGCCCGCGAGTTCGCCGCGGCCCGGCCCAGCCTGGCGGTCGCCGGCGGCGTCGGCGCACAGCACGCCTCGGCCACCGAGGTCTGCGCCGCGGTCAACGTGCTCAATTTCGTCGCCGGCAACGTGGGCGAGACGGTTCGCTTCGGGGCCGATCTCCCGATGGCGGACGGCCAGGCCGGCGTGGCCCGTCTGGCGCAGGCGATCGACGGGGGCGAGGTCGCGGTGCTGCTGGTGCACGGCGCCAACCCGGTGTACACCCAGCCCAAGGCGAGCGCCTTCGCCGACCGGTTCCGCAAGGTGGCCTACAAGGTGGCCATTGGCCTCTACCTCGACGAGACCGCGGCGGACTGCGACCTGGTGCTGCCCGAGCGGCACGCGCTCGAGCGGTGGGACGACCTCCGGCCGCGGGCCGGGGTCTACGGCCTGATGCAGCCGGTCATGGAGCCGGTGGTCGACGCGCTCAGCGCAGGCGACATCCTCCTAGCAGTGAGCAAGAAGGCGGGCGGCGCCCTGGCGCGCTTCGACGCGCCGAGCTGGGAAGCCCACCTCAAGACCCGCTGGCAGGCCCTTGCCGGCGATCTGGGCGAGAAGGATGCCGCCGGCTTCTGGCACGGCGCGGTACAGCATGGCGGTGTCTTCCGCGAGGCGCCGGCGGCGCCGACCGTCGCGGTCTCGGTGGGCGAGGCGCGGATGACCTATACCAAGCCCAGCTTCGAGGGCGATGGGGACTTCGTCTTCCTGACCTATCCCCACGCGCTGCTGCACGACGGGCGCGGCGCCAACAAGCCGTGGCTGCTGGAGAACGCCGACCCGGTCACCAAGATCACCTGGCACTCCTGGGTCGAGGTCGGTCCCGAGGCCGCGCGAAGGCTCGACGTGCGCGACGGCGAGATCGTCGAGCTGACCTCGCCGTACGGCAAGCTCGAGGTGCCGGTCTTCGTCTATCTCGGCATCCGCGATGACGCGGTGGCGGTGCCGCTGGGCCTGGGACACACCGGCTACGGCGCCTTCGCCCAGGGTCGGGGGGTCAACGCCCTGGATCTGCTCGGTGCGCCGCGAGGCGACTTCGTGCCGTACCTCTCCACCCGGGTGAACATCCGCAAGACCCGTCAATTCCACAAACTGGCCTCGATCGCCGGCAATCCGCGCCAGCTCGGCCGCGGCATCGCGGAGGCGATCCCGGTCGCCGCCGCGGCCCGCGGGCTCTCGGTGGAAGAGGCGTACCTCGAGGAGCACGGCGCCAAGCACGAGGTGAACACCCCCCGGGAGCTCGAGGCCCTCAAGGGGTGGTCCGAGGAACAGTTCCAGGCTACCCGGCACGGCGACTATGCCCGGGAGCAGCCCCAGTGGGGCATGGCGATCGACCTGGCCAAGTGCACCGGATGCCAGGCCTGCGTCACCGCCTGCTACGCCGAGAACAACATTCCGACCGTCGGCGAGACCGAGATCCTCAAGGGTCGGGAGATGACCTGGATGCGGATCGAGCGCTACTGGGAGGGCGGCGAGCACCCGGGCGAGCCGGTTTCGGCCCGGTTCGTCCCCATGCTGTGCCAGCACTGCGCCAACGCACCGTGCGAGCCGGTGTGCCCGGTCTACGCCGCCTACCACACCGCGGATGGGCTCAACGGCCAGGTCTACAACCGGTGCGTCGGCACCCGATACTGTGCCAACAACTGCCCCTACAAGGTGCGGTACTTCAACTGGTACAAGTACAACGAAGAGGCCTGGCCGGCGCCGCTCCACCTCCAGCTCAACCCGGATGTCACCGTCCGGGCCCGCGGTGTGATGGAGAAGTGCACCTTCTGCATCCAGCGGATCCGGGAGCACCAGAATCTGGCCCGGGTGGAAGACCGGCCGATGCGGGACGGCGAGTTCACCACCGCCTGCGCCCAGGCCTGTCCGTCGGACGCGATCGTCTTCGGCAACGTCAAGGACCCCGGCAGCCGGGTAGCCCGGCAGAAGCAGAACACCCGAGGGTACCACGTGCTCGAGGATCTCAACACCCGACCGGCGGTCACTTACCTGGCCAAGGTCCTGCACCCAACGGAGGCCTAACCGATGGCCGCTGTCGCCCCGTCCGCCGGCCACCACGGCGGGCCGCTGATCACCCAGACCCACGCCGACGTCACCCGCGACGTCGTCGGGACGCTGAGTCCTCCGGGTCGGGGCTACCTGATGCTGCTCTTCGGGGCGGTCGGCATGTTCCTGGTCGGGCTCGTGACCTTCCTGATTCTCGTCATGGACGGCCTGGGGCACGCCGGGTATCAGCCACCGATCTTCTGGAGCGTGTTCATCACCACGTTCGTGTTCTGGATCGGCATCGGGCACGCAGGGACGCTGATCTCCGCCATCCTCTTCCTGTTCCGCTCACCCTGGCGGACGGCGGTCTATCGTTCGACCGAAGCGATGACGGTCTTCGCGGTGATGACCGCCGGTCTCTTCCCGATCATTCACATCGGCCGGCAGTGGATCTTCTACTGGCTGCTGCCTTACCCGAACCAGCGGTTCCTCTGGCCCAACTTCAAGTCGCCGCTCCTCTGGGACGTGTGCGCCATTACGACCTACCTCACCGTCTCGACCACCTTCCTGGTATTCGGCCTGATTCCCGACGTCGCCGCGGTCCGGGACAAGGTGGGCGGCTGGCGGAAATCGGTGTACTCCCTCGTCTCGGTGGGCTGGCAGGGGACCGACAACCAGTGGCGGCACTACAACCGGGCGTATCTCTACCTGGCCGCGCTGGCGACTCCGCTGGTGCTCTCGGTGCACTCGGTGGTGTCCTGGGACTTCGCCGCGTCCCTGGTGCCCGGCTGGCACGGAACCATCTTCGCCCCCTACTTCGTGGCCGGCGCCATCTACTCCGGCCTGGGGATGGTGCTCACCCTGATCATCCCGCTCCGCAAGGCGCTCGGCCTGGAGCACATGATCACGGAATACCACTTCGACAACCTCTCCAAGCTGACCCTGCTGACCGGCTGCATCCTGTTCTACGCCTACGGGATGGAGTACTTCATCGCCTGGTACAGCGGGAACACCTTCGAGCAGACCACGTTCTTCCGCCGCGCGTTCGGCCCGCTCTGGTGGGCCGGCTGGACCATGATCATCTGCAATCCGTTCGTCTCCCAGCTGCTCTGGTTCAGGAAGATCCGGACCAACCTGACGTCGCTCTTCGTCATCTCGATCTTCATCAACATCGGGATGTGGTTCGAGCGGTTCGTGATCATCGTCTCCTCGCTGAGTAACGATTTCGTGCCCTGGGCCTGGGACACGTTGAGCCCGACCTGGGCTGACTGGGGCATTCTGGCGGGGTCGTTCGGCTGGTTCAGCATGTGGTTCCTGCTGTTCGCGAAGAACTTCCCCATCGTCGCGATCCAGGAGATCAAGGAGATGATCCCGCTGCCGCGGCTCAGGGGAGGGCACCACTGATGGCGCTCAGCAAGGGATCCGGGCGCCGGCCCGGCGTACTCGCGTCCTTCCAGCACGTGGACGCCGCGGCCGAGGCGGTCCGGGCGCTGCGGGCCCGGGGACACCGCGACCTGACGGTCTATACCCCCTCGCCCAATCACGAGATCGAGGAAGCGCTCGAGCATGGGGTAAGCCCGGTCCGGCTCTTCACCCTGATCGGCGGTCTCACCGGCTGCGCGGCCGGCTTCGGCGTGACGCTCTGGATGTCGTACGACTGGCCGGTGCTGCTGGGGGGCAAGCCGATCGGCTCGATTCCGCCCTACATCGTCATCGCCTTCGAGCTCACCATCCTGTGCGGGGCGCTCAGCACCGTGGCGGCGGTCGCGCTGTTCTCGGTGCTGCTGCGGAAACGCGGGGCGGCCTACGACCCCCGCTTCAGCGACGATCAGATCGGGATCTTCATACCGGCCGGGGCCGAGCAGGCCGGCGGGCTGGAGCAGCTGCTTCGCTCGGCGGGAGCGGTGGAGGTGCGGCATGAAGGGGCGTAAGGCTCTCCCGGTGGTCCTCCTCGCGCTCGCCCTCACGGGCTGCGACGTGTACTACTACAAGATTCCATCGCCGGACGACCTCTGGCACGTGATCCCCTGGTTCGACCACATGATCACGGCCCGCTACATCCACCCCTACCAGACCGCGGACGTGCCCCGCTACACGCCCGAGGGCACCGTGCCCGTGTCAGGCGGGGAGCCCGACTGGTCGGCCGACTGGACCACCGGCAAGGTCGCCTCGGCCGATGCGGTCAAGAATCCCTATGCCGGAGGCGCCGAAGGGCAGGCGTCGCCGGGCGGGCCGGCGATCGCGGTGATCCCGCGCCAGGTCGAGGCCGCGGGCGATACCCTGTTCAACACCTACTGCGAGCCCTGCCACGGCGTGGCGGGCGACGCCAAGGGCCCGGTGTCGAGCCGGATCGGCGCGCCCTCGCTGCTCACGGGCCGAGCCCGGTCGTACAGCGACGGGTACATCTACAGCATCATTCGATACGGCCGAGGGGTCATGCCGCGCTACGGTGACAAGGTGTATCTGCCGGCCGACCGCTGGGCCATCGTCAACCACGTGCGGAAGCTGCAGGCGGCGGCGCCCGCCGCGGCGGAGCCGCCCGCGGCGACGGCCCCGATCCCGCCGACGCCAAGCGCCACCGGATCCACCGGAGGGCGGCCGCGATGAGCCACAGTCCGATTCACCGGCGCCTGGTGGAGCGCTCGCTCGCGGGCCGCTACGACCTGTTCCTCGGCGTGGGCGGAGGACTCGCGATCCTGGGTCTCATCCTGTTCCTCACCGCTCTCGCGGGCGGCAAGGGGGACCGCGCCTGGCAGCTGTTCCACGTCAACTGGCTGTACTTCACCGGCCTCGCCACGGGAAGCGTGGCCTTTGCCGCGGTACAGAAGATCACCAACGCCAAATGGTCGGGCCTGGTGATCCGCTTCGCCGAAGCCTCCGCGGCCTTCCTCCCGATCTCGTTCCTCGGCCTGCTCCTTACGTTCACCGTCGGATACCAGCCGGTGTACGGGCCCATGGAGTCGATGCTGCACGAAATGCAGCACGGCAAGGCGGTCTGGCTCTCCCATCCGGTGATGTTCGTGCGGGTCGGGGTCGGGCTCGCGATCCTGATCTGGGTCGGGTGGAAGCTGGTTCGGGCCGATCTGGTGCCCGACCTGCTCGCCACCCGGGGCGAGGCCGGTCCGGGGCGCCGGGCGATCTATGATCGCTGGATCGGGGGGTACGACGGCTCCGCTCTGGCAGAGGCCGAGCACGAGGCGCGCATCCATCGGCTGGCTCCCACCTATGCGGTGCTCTACGCCATCGTGGGCACGATCATCGCCTTCGACGGGATCATGGCGCTGCAGCCGCACTGGTTCAGCAACCTGTTCGGCGCGTTCTATTTCATGGGCTCCTTCCTGGGCGCCCACATGCTGCTGGCGCTCCTGATGATCTACGGCGCCTCCCACTTAGGGATTACGGATCTGGTCTCGCCCAAGCAACGTCACGACCTGGGCAAGCTCTGCTTCGGATTCACCGTCTTCTGGACCTACCTGATGTGGGCCCAGTTCCTGGTCATCTGGTACGGCAACATGCCGGAGGAAACCGGATTCGTCTTCTCCCGCCTGTGGGGGAGCTGGCTGCCGATCGGGACGGCGGTCGGGATCGGGATGTTCATCATCCCCTTCTTCGGCCTGCTGGGCGTGGCTCCGAAGAAGGTGCGCGCCACCATGGCGTTCTTCGCCCTGGTGAGCCTGGTCGCGCTCTGGCTCGAGCGGTATCTGCTGGTGCTGCCCTCGGTGAGCGTGTTGCCGGGACCGGTCCTCGGGCTGCCCGAAGCAGGCCCCACTCTGCTCTTCCTCGGACTGTACCTGGTGGCCTACGCCCTCTTCGCCCGCACCTTCCCGATGATCTCGCCCCGCTTGGCGGAGATCACCCTGGATCGCGAGCGTGGCCACCTCCACGCCGCCCCCGAATACGATCATGAGGAAGGTCCCCAGGACTACGTGGCCCCGGAGCTGATCGAGCGGCGGGAGCGGGAGCGATAGGGAAGCGAAGCCACGCAGGGAAAGGCGAAGGGCGAAAGAGAAAGGGGCACTCGACTGGACTAGTCGAGTGCCCCTTTCGCCTTTCCCTGCAGCGGCCGGGCTTACTTACCCCGCATTTCGGCGTTGATCCGGCGGATCATCGCCCGAAGGCTGTCCGCCGGAAGGGCCCCGGTCACCGCCAGCATCCGGTCTCCGCCCACCTGCATCGCCATCGACTGGTCGGCCGCGCTGGGAAGTCCCACTTCGCCCGGCGCCAGAGCGGTGGCCGCCCCTTCGCCCCGCCGGGAGAGGAACTGGGAGACGTCGTTCGCGGGACCCTCGATCGTCTCGATCACCTGGCCCGATGCGAGCTGCTGGGCCACGACCATGAGCGGCCGCCGGCCGTGATCGCTGGCCTGCACCTGGACCCGGATCACCGGCAGCCCCTCGATGTGCGGCAGCTCGTCGCCGGTCTCGTCGCGGGCCCCGTCCCACGACATGGTGCGCCACATCCCGCCCGACTCGGCCGCGCGGTCGGCGCTGGGCTCGATGGGGGCGAGCTGGACCGGGGCGGAGACGTCGAGCAAGGCGAGCTTGGCCTGCAGGTCCGCCACGTCGCGATCGGCCGGCTGGGCGGGCTCGGCACGCTCCACCGCCGGCGCCGGCCGCGCGACGTGGTGCGGGCGCGGAGTCGGCGTGACCGGCGGGTCACTGTCCGGCGCGTTCGCGGGTGTGGTCTCCACGACGGCGACGGTCTGCTGAGGCGTGGGGGCTTCGGACGCCCGGGCCACCGGACGGGACGGTTCCTGGCGCGACAGTGCTGCCGCGGCCCAACCGGTTCCCACCGCGATAACGAGACTAGCGGCCCAGGCGGCGGCGCGAATCCGCCGGCGCCGGATCGAGGCGCGGAGATGGCCCTCGTGGCGCAACGCCTCGAAAGCCATCGGCACCCGGCGCGGCGGGGCCAGCCGGGCGAGAAGCCCGGTGGTCCGGTCCCGCAGCGCCGCGATACCGTCCCGCGTGGCCCGGCAGCTGGGACACTCGGCGAGATGGCTCTCGATCTCGACGCACTGCGACCGGCTCAGCGCCTGGTCCAGGTACGCGTGCAGCTCGTCCTCAGGAATGTGCCGCATCGGTCCCCGTCCGAGTGTGCCGGCGATCGTGCGCCTCGACCAGCCGGCGCCGTGCCCGTGCCAACGTGGTGCCCACCGCGCCGACCGCCAAACCGGTCTGGGCGGCGATCTCCGGATAGCTCAGCCCGGCGTCCCAGAGCAGGAGGATCTCCCGGTCTCGGGGCGTCAGCGTATTGAGCGCCTCCTGCACCGCAGCCATCTGCTCGTCGTGCTCCACGGCGTCGTCGGCCGCGAGCTCCACCGCCGGGAGCGCCACCGGATCGCCCTTGAGCAGGGTGAGGTGACGCTTGCGCCGGACCGCCGCTCGGGCCTCGTCTCGAGCCAGGTTGGCGGCCACGGCGAACACCCAGGCCCTGGGCTTCTCGGGCCGATGGGCGAGCGCCCGGACGAACACCTCCTGAGCGAGGTCCTCGGCCCGTTCCGCATCCCAGACCTTGCGGTACAGGAACCGAACCACTGCCGTGTAGGTGCTCTGATAGAGTTGCTCGAGCTCGTCGCTCACGCTACCTCGCTGGTTGCCTCGAAAGACGGGCAACTCCCCCTAGCTTGCACACTTGACTCAGTTTGCACCCTGCGGGCATCAGCGCTACCCCCTCCGCCGGGGTCCAAACACGCAACCCGGATGCAGTCCCCGGTTCTTCGGGGGCCATTCGGAGCAGAGGTCCGGCTTGGCCGGCCGGCCATCCTTCCGGACCCGGCCGTGGAGGCTGCACCCGACCCCGTCGTCATCCAGATACCCGCAGGCCGAGATCATTTCCACCTCCAGGGAGAAGTCCCCGGCCCGCTCGATCTTACAGAGAGTCGGCGAGCGGCGCGAGCGCACCAGCGCCTCCAGGCGCGGCTCGTCGTGGGTGCACATGATCTCGACCTGCAAGTCTCGGCAGCACGCGGCTCCCCTGCGGTGGTCCGCGGTCTGGCAGGGTGCCTCGGCGCAGGGATTGGTTCCCTGCAGTACTGGGAGCGCGCGGGTGCGCGCCGGTGGGGCCATGGGGAGCCGGCGCACAGTGGACCGCATGCGGTCCACTACCTGAAAGCGGTCCGCGCCCAGCCGCCGTGGCTGGGGCGATCGGCGCGACGCCGGCAGCGGGGCGGTGAACCCGTACAGGCCACATCTCGCCTGGCCACCCTGCTCCTTGAGCCAGCGACAAGGCACGTGCAGAACAGCGTCCACGTATAGATCGCCTTCGCCCTCCCAGAGCTGGCCGAAGGAGATCTGCCTGGTGTGTCCCAGCAGCCAGGTGGCCTCGTGGTCGAGCGAAGTGGTCCCCTCCTCCAACGAGCCGACCCGCAACGTGACTCGCAGCGATCGACACTGCCGACCCATCTTCTGGCAGGGCGGCGCCCACATCGGGAGCGGCTTCGTGATCGGGTCCGGCATCGTCATGGCAACGTCAAAGGTATACCCGAGGTAAGTTCGGTGGCGGACAGGTGGACCCTTCCATTTGCCCGCCTTGGCAGTATCTTGTGAACTCGTTCACAAAGTCGGAAACTCCAAGTTGGGAGGCAGACTGGCGATGCGCGTGACTTCCGTGGCGGCGGGACTTGCCGTCCTACTCGCTGCCTGTGGCGGCGGCGAGAAGAAGGCTGAGGATCAGCAGACGACGGCGACCCCCGAGCAGCCGGCCCCTTCGGCCGAGACTGCCGCTCCTGCTGCCGGCACCGGGGCGTCCCATGACGTCCAGATGGTGCTCGAGGGCAGCACCTACAAGTTTTCGCCCGACAATCTGACGATCAAGTCGGGGGACGTCGTCACCTTCCACAACGTGACGGGCGGTCCGCACAACGTGTCCTTCTGGGCCGACAGCATCCCGTCGGGCGCCGCCGACAAGCTCAAGGCCGGCATGCCCGACCAGATGGCCCCGCTCGAGGGCCCGCTCCTCACCGAGCCCAACGGCACCTACAAGGTCACCTTCACCGGTGCGCCGGCGGGCGACTACAAGTTCTACTGCCTGCCTCACCTCGCGCTGGGGATGCACGGCAAGATCACGGTGCAGTAGCCGTCGGTCGCACCGCGATTCCGGCCCCCCGGGCTTCGTGCCCGGGGGGCTTTTTCGTGCCCGCTTGGTCAATCGTCGGGCGCGTGATAGTGGCGCAACGCGAAGGGCACCGCCACCCCGATCGCGAGACCGGTCAGGGCATCCACCCCATAGTGCATCTGGCAGTACACCACGCCGACGGTCAGCAGCACGGTGGGGATCACCAGCGCGAGGCCGAGCCGCCGGCTGCCCTGCGCCGACGAGATGGCGGTGGCGACCGTCGCGGCGACGTGGGAGCTGGGGAATGCCGCGCCGTACGAGCTGCCCGAGGCCAGGGTCTCATAGACCAGCCGGGCGAAGAAGTTGTCGGTGAACCAGGCGGCGGGCCGGGGAAACTCGTAGTAGGGACCGGCGACGGGAAAGAAGATGAACACCAGATAGCAGAGCACGAAGGTGGTCATCAACACCAGAATGAAGTGGCGGAGCGAGGCCAGGTCGCGCCGCAGCGCGAAGTAGAAGGCGGGGGTGACCACGATCACGTAGTAGGCGAAGTACGCGGCGTGCAGTACCGTGGACCAGAACCGGCTGGGCATGCGCTGCCACCACTCGGCGCTCACCTGCATTCCGAAGACCGCCATCTCCCAGCGCTGCACCAGCGGGTCGTGAACCACGACGCTCCCCCAGCCGCTCAGCACGTCGAGCTCGGCGTAGAGCCCGAGGACGAGGAGCAGGGGGTAGACCTCGCGGATGGCGCGCCCGAACGGCCCGAGACCGGGACGGGTGAACAGGAACAGCAGGAGGACGAACAAGGCGTGGGCCAGCAGAAGCCACCAGCAGTCCGGGATCCTGTCGAGCCGCTGCACCGCCACCACCGAGACTACCCCGAGATACGCCAGCAGCAGGAGGTCCACCGGCCGAAGCTTCACAGCCACCCAGCGCTCCGATACCACCGGTACGTCTCGGCCAGCCCGGTCCGGAGGTCGCGCGCCGCCGACCAGCCGCTGTCCCGGGTGAGGGGCGTGGGGTCGCCGGTCCAGGCGGGCTGGAAGAACTCGTTGGCTTTGTCGGCTGTCAGGATGGTCGCCTGCCTGGCAATTCGCGCCGATGTCTCGGTCACCCGGAGCAGCGCGCGACCGACGAGTGCGGGCACCGGAATGACCACCGGCCGCCGACCCATGGCCTCGCCGACGTAGCGGACCAGCTCGGCGCTGCTCACGACCTCGGCGTGGCAGGCGTAATACGTGCGACCCGTGGTGGCGCCGGACCGGGCAGCCGCGATCAGCGCGTCCGCCAGATCGGCCCCGTGGACCGCCGAGAGCTGCTGGGTCCCGTTTCCGAAGACCGGCGCGATGCCGAAGCGCACCAGTTGGAAGACCTTGAGCACTTCGTGGTCGCGGGGACCGTACACCGTGGGAGGACGGATGATGGTCCAGGGCAGGGAGGAGGCGCGGACCACCTGCTCGGCGGCGAGCTTGCTGCGGCCGTAGGCGGTGACGGGTGCCGGCGGCTCATCGCCGCGGAGCGGATGGTCGCGGGGCGATGGGCCGCCGGCGGCCATGGAGGAGACGAGCACGAGGCGCGGACGTCCCGCGCCGGCGGCCGCGGCCACCACATTGGCGGTGCCATCGCGGTTGGCGGCCAGAAATTCGGCCTCGTTCCGGGCGGCCACCACCCCCGCCACGTGGTAGATCTCGTCCTGGCCTTCGGCGGCGCGGGCGAGCGCCGCCGTATCGCGCAGATCGCCGGATACCACCCGGACGCCGAGCGGCTGGAGGGCCTCCGCCTTCCTGGCCGAGCGCGCCAGCACGGTCACCTCGTCGCCCCGGCGGCGGAGGGCTTCGGCCAGGTGACTGCCGACGAAGCCGGTCGCGCCGGTGACCAGCGCCTTCATCGCTAGAGAGCCCGGTCGTAGAGGCGATAGGTCTTGTAGACCCGAAAGCCCATCTTCTCCAGGCCGGCGTTCATCGCCGGGTTGTCTTCCAGGATCCAGCCCGCCTCGCCCCAGGTGATCCCGAACTTCTGGCCGCACACCGTCCAGATCCAGTGATAGAGCATGGCGTCCACGCCCTTGCCCTGGTACTCCGGCAGCATGCCGAGCAGCAGGATGCGGGCGCGGACGAACTTCCGCCGCCAGAGCCGCCAGAGGAGGCGAGGCAGCACGGGCAGCAGGTAGCCCCCGCGATTGCCCCGGAACACCTCATTCAGGTCGGGCAGCACGATCCCGAACCCGATCACCTGTCCATCCTTCTCGGCGAAGGGCACGATCTCGGGGATCACCACCGGCTTGAACTGCTCGGCGAGGTGGTCGATCTCGTGCTCCGTCATCGGCACGAAGCCCCAGTTCTTCTGCCACGCGGCGTTGTAGATCTGCTTGATCCGGTCCACGTCGGTGGCGAACTGCTTCATCTCGAGCGGGCGCAGCGTGATCCCCTGGCGCTGGCGGATGAGCTCGGTCCCTCGGGCCAGGCGCTCGGGCACGGGGACGTAGCCCTCCATCGAGCCGCCCTGGTACACCAGCAGGTCCTTGGCCTTGGCGAAGCCAGCGCGTTCCAGCAGCGTGACGTAATAGCGGGGGTTGTGCGGCATCATGAGCGTGGGCGGGGTGTCGAACCCGTCCACCAGGAGGCCGCACTCGTCGTTCACGGAAAACGACGCCGGGCCGCGCACGGTGTCGAACCCGCGGGCTCGGAGCCACTCGGCCGCGGCGGCGAAGAGGGCGTCGGCCACGGTCTGGTCGTCTATGCACTCGAAGAAGCCGAAGAAGCCCACCCGGTCGCCGTGGGTCTCGTTGTGCAGGCGGTTGGCGATCGCGGCGATGCGCCCGACGACCTCGCCGCCGCGCTCCGCCAGGAAATACTCGGCCTCGGCGTGCTCGAAGAAGGGATTCTTGCTGCGGGAGAGCAGGGTCGCCACATCCCGACGCAACGGCGGGACCCAGAGCGGGTCCCGCGCGTGCAGCCGATAGGGCAGGCCGATGAACCGTTTGACGTCGCGTGGTGCCCGCGCCGCGGCGACGCGGAGCGGGAGGGTCAGACGACCCCCAGGTCCCGGCCGATGCGCGCGAACTGATCCAGCGCGAAGTCGATCTGATCGAAGGTGTGCGTCGCCATGAGGCTGGTGCGCAGCCGGCACTGCGACGGCGGCACCGCCGGCGGGGCGACGGGGTTGGTGAACACCCCGGCGTCGAACA
>DASSML010000435.1:0-4715 GCA_035688895.1 Gemmatimonadales bacterium | reverse complement strand
ACCAGCACCGACTTGGCGTCGAGGATCATGCCGCCCCAGGAGGGTGTCGGCGGCTGGACGCCGAGGCCGAGGAACGAGAGGCCCGCCTCAACCAGAATGACGTCGCCCACGCCGAGCGTCGCCGCGACCAGCAGCGGCCCGAGCGCGTTGGGCAGCAGGTGCCGGAAGATAATCCTCCGTCGGGGAGCGCCGAGCGCCTCCGCGGCCCGCACGTAGCTTTCCTCCCGGATTCGCAGGACCTCCGCGCGCACCAGTCTGCTGGTGCCGAACCACCCGGTCACCCCGATGAAGAGCACCAGCATCGCAACCGGGATCTGTTCCCAGACCGCGAGGACGAGCAGCAGGAGGAACAGCCGAGGGACAGCCAGCGCGCCGTCCACCAGCCGCATCAGGGCCGAGTCCACCGCTCCGCCGAAGTACCCCGCCGCGATTCCCACCAACGCGCCCAGTGAGATGGAGAGCGCCACCGCGAGCAGCGCGATCGCGAGCGACACCCGTGCGCCCCAGACTACCCGGGAGAGCACGTCCCGGCTCAGCGCGTCGGTGCCGAAGAGGTGCATGAGGCTGGGAGGAAGATTGCTGGCGCCGAGCGGATCGGGCTGGGCGGCCGGATCGGGCAGGAAGATCGGCGCGACCAGCGTGAGCAGCGCGAGGATCGCCAGGAACGCGAGCCCCGCTCGCCCCCGCGGGTCGCGTATCGCCGTCCGCACCGCCGCCAGCAGCGGATTCACGAGAGCCGCACTCGCGGATCCAGCGCGGCGTAGGCCAGGTCGGTTGCGAGGCTCGCGCCGACCAGCAGCGCGCCCGCCAGGATCGCCGTTCCCATCAGCAGGGGGTAGTCGCGATTGCCGGCGGCGCTCGCCGCCAGGGAGCCCAGCCCGGGCCAGGCGAACACCGCCTCGACGAACACCGAGCCGGTGACCAGGAGCGGCAGCCACAATCCGAACAGCGTCACCATGGGAAACAGGGCGTTGCGCCAGGCGTGCCGCCACGTCACTCCCCGCTCGGCGACACCCTTGGCCCGCGCCGTCACTATATAAGGAAGGCGAAGGACCTCGAGCATGGCCGCGCGCTGGAAGCGCATGGTGCCGGCCAGGGTCACCAGGATCAGCGTCAGGGCGGGGAGGACCAGGTGCGCGGCGATGTCGCCCGCGCGGGCCGAGAGCGGCGCATCCGGTCCGAGCAGCGGGTTGGAGAATCCGGCTGACGGCAGCCATCGAAGCCGCACGCCCACCAGCCACGCCAGCACCAGCCCCAGCCAGAACGAGGGCATCGCGTGTCCCGCCAGCGACGCCGTCGTCAGCAGGCGATCCTCCCGGCTGCCGCGCCGCCGGGCCTGTCGCACGCCGAGCCAGATCCCCAGCGTGAAGTTCACCAGGATCACGGTGGCGCCCAGCAGCACCGTGGCGGGCAGCCGCTCGAGCAGCATCGCGGTCACCGGCCGGTTGTACTCGATCGAGGTGCCCAGGTCTCCGCGCGCGACGCCGCCAAGGAAGGTGCGGTATTGTCGCCAGATCGGCTGATCGACCCCGAAGCGCTCCCGCAGCCGCGCGATCTCCGCCTTGCTCATCGGCCGCTCGCCCTCGAGCCGCTGGATCGGATCGCCAGGTGCCAGGCGCATCAGGGCGAACAGCAGGGTGAGGGCGAGAACGAAGGTGAGGAGAGCCTGGACCACACGCAGCGCGAGCCAGCGGCCCACGTCAGTACCCGGCCTGATTCCGGGCGCCCGCCGGGCCGGCCGACCAGCGCCAGAGCGAGATCCAGGACGACTCGGGGCGGATGGTCACGTCCCGGTAGCGCCGGTTTACCGCGTACACGTATGTCGGCGCGTAGATGAACGCCGCCGGGGCGTCCCGCTCGATACGCTGCAGCACCTGGCGCCAGGTGGTCCGGGTGTCTCCCTGGCTGGCGATCGCGCCGGTGATGAGGCTATCCACGGCCGGATCGCAGTAGTGGGCCCGATTGGTGCCGCCCGCGCAGGTCCAGCTCTGGGTGAGGCCTGAGGGCGAGGGATCCTGTACGGTCGATGAGAAGTCGATGTCGAAGTCGCCGGCGTCGCGCCGCTCCGCGTAGACGGGGAACTCGGACTGAGCCAGGTCCACCCGGATCCCGACCTGGCGATACTGCTCCTGGATCAACTGCGCCATGGTCCGCCGCACCCCGCTCGAGCTGGGGTAGTTGAGCCCGAGCGCGAGCGGCACACCGTTCCGGTCGAGCACCCCATCGCCGTCGTGGTCGGCCCAGCCGCGCGCCGCCAGCAGTCGTGTCGCCGCCGTGCGATCCTGCTTGAGCGGCGTCCCCGCTCCGTGCCGGATCCACAGCACCGGCGAGGCGGGTCCGAACGGCACCTCGCCGTACTCGCCCATCACCGCCCGTACCAGGACCTGACGGTCGAGCGCCAGGACCAGCGCCCGGCGCACGTCGGCATCGGCCAGGATGGGATGGGGCCGGGTGCTGTCGCGTCGAGCGCGCTGGTTGAACAGGAGGAACCCGAGCGTGGATGACGGCACGGCCACCAGACGCAGGTCGGGGTCCGCGGCGACCCGCTGCAGGTTGGAGAGCGGCGGCGGCACATTGTCCATCGCGTCAGCCTGCCCCGAGAGGAGCAGGTTGAGTCGGGCGTCGGCGTCGCCAACCGAGCGAATGATCAACCGGTCGATCCCCGGCCGGCCAAGGAAGAAGGTGGTGTCGGCGGCCAGCTCGAGAAACTCCCCGGGCACCCGGCGCACCCAGCGATAGGGACCGTCGCCCACGGGGTGCTCGACGAACGGTGAACGCGCCACCTCGTCCGCTGGCAGCTGGGCCAGGAGGTGAGCCGGGAGGGGTGCCACGTGCCAGGTGGCGTCGTAGAGCTGCTCGGCATACGGATGGGTGAATCGGATGATCACCCGGTGGTCGCCGTCGGCCTCGACCTTGGCAATATGCTGGGTGAGGGTCGCGAGCTTGGGGGCGATCGCGGGGTCGCGGGCCCGCGCGAAGGCGAACACTACATCGCGGGAGGTGACCGGAGCGCCATCGTGCCAGTGCGCCCGAGGGTCGAGCTCGAACACCAGGGTGACCGAGTCCCGCCGGCTCCAGCTCCTGGCCAGCATCGGAACAAACCCGCGATCGCCCGCCGTGACCAGCCCTGGCCCGAGGTTGGCCAGCCGGAGAAAGAGATGGTCGGCCACCTCGAAGTTGGCCACGTTGGACTGCGGCCCCTCCATCAGCGTCGGGATCGGCATGGAGGACTCGGCGCCGGTGACGATCACGATGCTGCTCGCCGGCCGTTGGGCGGCGGCCGGCACTACCGGGAGGAGCGCGAGCAGCAGGAGTGTCGCGGGCGCCGAACGGGTCACCGAGGCTCCGGGTCTGGCGATGCGGTGGGGATGGAACGGAATGTAGCGACCTGCTGGAGACCGGGGGAAGGCGAGCGCCGGGCGGCGGTCAGTGACCCCAGGTCCAGGCAGAGGAGCGGAAGCGCGCTTCGAACGGCACGGCGTCGTTCACCGGCCCGTCGTCGCCCGCGGCCGTGCCCCAGCTCCCGGGCCACCGGGCGGCGGCCGCCGCCGCCACGGCCTCCGCGACCGCCGCTGGATCGGGGCGATGGCCCAGCGCCAGAGCCAGCCCGCCGGCCAGGTCGGCCGGCGGCGCGCCGCGGGTCACTTCGGCGACGGTGCGCTGATCGCCGCTCAGCAGGATCGTCCCGTGCTGCAGCAGCGCGCCTCGCTCGCGGAGCTGAGCACTCCCCACAATCTTTCGACCGCCCAGCATCAGCTCGCCACCTGCCGGAGCGGCGAAGCAGGCGCCGGCGCCGGGCCGGAGCGCAGGCGCCGCGGCGGCCGTCTGCGCGGGGACGCCGAGCCGGCGAAGCCCCTCACCGAGCATGCCGTGGATCTGGGCGCACACCTCACGAACGCCGCCGAGGCCCTCGGCGGGCAGGGCCACCGCATAGGTGAGCTCGTCGGAGTGCCAGACGGCCCGGCCTCCGGTTGGGCGCCGCACCGTGTCGAGTCCGAGCGCCTCGGCCCGCTCGCGGTCGTAGCGCCGGATGGCCGGCTCGTGCCGGCCGAAGCTGAGACAGTGGGGCGCCCAGCGGTACAGCCGCAGCCACCGCTCGCCGCGCTCCGCCGCGCGGACCAGCAGCGCCTGATCGATCGCCATGTTGCGGAACCCCGGCCGGCCCTCGAGGTCGAGCCAGAGCGTCCAGCTACTCGGCATAGGCCTCCATCGGCGGGCAGGTGCAGACCAGGTTGCGGTCGCCGAAGGCGCTGTCGATCCGTCCCACCGTGGGCCACACCTTGTGCTCCCGCACCGCGCGGCTGGGATACGCCGCCCGCTCGCGCGGGTAGGGCCGGTCCCATCCGTCCGCGATCACCTGCTGCAGCGTGTGCGGCGCATTGCGCAGGAGGTTGTTCTCCCGGTCGGCCCGGCCCTCCTCGATCTCCCGGATCTCCTGCCGGATCGCGATCATCGCGTCGCAGAAGCGGTCCAGCTCCTCCTTGGACTCGCTCTCGGTCGGTTCGATCATCAGGGTGCCGGGGACGGGGAAGGACACCGTCGGGGGATGAAACCCGTAGTCGATGATCCGCTTCGCGATATCCTCCACCTCGACGCCGGCGCTGGCCTTGAACGGTCGGGTGTCGATGATGCACTCGTGGGCCACCAGCCCGTCCGGCCCGCTGTAGAGAACCTCGTAGTGCCCGGCGAGGCGTCGCGCGATGTAATTCGCGCTC
>DASSML010000434.1:0-5840 GCA_035688895.1 Gemmatimonadales bacterium | reverse complement strand
AATCCCCCGGCTCCGGGCGTAGAACAGGCCGATGTCGTCCAGCCGGCCTACCGTGGCGCCGTGGGTGCACTTCACATCGTCGGCAAAGATCTCGAGCTGCGGCTTGGTGTCGACCTTGGCCAGGTCGCTCCGGAGCAGGTTTCGGTTGGTCTGCTTGGCGTCGGTCTTCTGCGCCTCCGGCTGCACGAACACCTTGCCGTTGAACACCGCCCGGGAGCGGTCGTCCAGCACGCCCTTGTAGACCTCCCAGCTCCGGCAGTTGGGGCGGTCGTGGTAGATCGCGGTGTGGTTGTCGGCGACCTGCTCGCCCCGGGTGAGATAGAGCCCGTACATCAGGGTCTCGATGTTTTCGTCGTTGAGCCGGACGTGCAGGTTGTGCCGGGAGAGCGCCGCGCCCATGGCCAGGGTGAACGAGCGGTAGTGGCTGTCCCGCTGCTGGTCGACGTGAGTGAGCCCGACGTGAAACGCCCGCTCGCTCTCGCGCTGGATCCGGGTGTGCTCCAGCCAGGCTCCCGCGCCCGTCGCGACCTCGGTGACCGGGTTGGTCCAGTAGGCCTGACCGTCGGCCAGGGTCACGTAGCTCTCGATGACGGAGGCCCGCGCGCCCCGCTCCACCACGATCAGGTTGCGGGGATGGATCGCCGCGCCCGCGGCCTCGTCGGTGGTGACGAATACGAGATGCACCGGACTCGCCAGATCGTGACCGGCGGGCACGTGCACCAGCCCGCCGTCGCGAAACGCCGCGGCGTTGAAGGCCGTGAACGGGCTGCCCTCGATCGGCGCGTGGCGGCTCAGGTGCTGCCGGAGGAGCGGCAGGTCGGCCCGAACCGCGTCGGCCAGGCTGGTGATCGTCACCCCCGACGGCAGGCTCGCGATCGAGCCGAGAGCCGGGTGGTAGATCCCGTTGACGAAGACCAGCGTGCTCCATTCCGGATGCCCGAAGACGAACGGCGCCAGGCTCGCGGCATCGAGGTCGTCGGGCCGCGTCGGAGCGGGCCGCCAGGCGGTCTGAGCGACGGGCCCGATCGGCGTGAACCGCCACTCTTCGTCGCGACTGGCGGGAAACCCGGTCCGCCCGAACCGCTCGGCGGCGGCTCGGCGCACGGGCTCCAGCCACTCGGGGCTCTCGCTCAGGGCACCACCAGCGTGCAGCTCGAGATCCGGGGTCGCCACTCCGCTCACGCCGTCGCTCCCGCGGGCTGGCCGGCCGCCGCCTCGACCCATTCGTAGCCCTTGGCCTCGAGCTCCAGCGCCAGCTCCTTGCCGCCGGACATGACGATCCGGCCGCCGGAGAGCACATGGACGTAGTCGGGGACGATGTAGTTCAGCAGCCGCTGGTAGTGGGTGACCACGACGAACGACCGGTCCTTGGACCGCAGCTTGTTGACCCCGCCGGCCACGATCCGGAGGGCGTCGATGTCGAGGCCGGAGTCGGTCTCGTCGAGAATGGCCAGCCGGGGCTCCAGCACCGCCAGCTGCAGGATCTCATTCCGCTTCTTCTCGCCGCCGGAGAATCCCGAATTGACCGCCCGGCTCATGATCTCCGGGCCCCACTCGACCAGCTTGAGCTTCTCTTCGAGCAGGTCGATGAAATCCATGGAGTCGATCTCCTCCTCGCCGTGAGCCTTGCGGATCTCGTTGTAGGCCGCGCGCAGGAAGTAGGCGTTGGTAACCCCGGGAATCTCGACCGGATACTGAAAGGCGAGAAACACTCCCGCCTGAGCCCGCTCCTCCGGCTCCAGGTCGAGGAGATCCCGCCCATCGTAGGTGGCCGAGCCGCCCGTGACCTCATAGGCCGGATGCCCCGCGAGGACCTGGGCGAGCGTGCTCTTGCCCGAGCCGTTCGGCCCCATGACGGCATGCACCTCCCCCGGCCGAACCGTGAGAGTGATGCCCTTGAGAATTTCCTTGTCGCCGGCCGACGCCCGCAGGTCCTTGATTTCCAGCACTGTCTTTAGCTCCCGTGTGTTGAGGGAGAAAGGTGTCCCCTTTCGCCCTTCCCTTTCGCTACCCGACGCTGCCCTCGAGACTGATCCCCAACAGCTTCTGCGCCTCGACGGCGAACTCCATCGGCAGCTCCTTGAAGACCTCCTTGCAGAACCCGTTCACGATCATGGAGATCGCGTTCTCGGTATTGAGGCCCCGCTGCTTCAGATAGAAGATCTGGTCCTCGCCGATCTTCGAGGTGGAGGCCTCGTGCTCGGTGGAGCTGGAGGCGTTCTGCACGTCGATGTAGGGGAAGGTGTGGGCGCCGCACCGGTTGCCGATCAGCATCGAGTCGCATTGGGTGTAGTTGCGCGCGCCCGCGGCCCGGGGGAGCATCTTCACCTGGCCCCGATAGCTGTTCTGGCCCTGGCCGGCGCTGATCCCCTTGCTGACGATCGTGCTACGGGTGTTGCGGCCCATGTGGATCATCTTGGTCCCGGTGTCGGCCTGCTGATGTCCGTTGACCACGGCCACCGAGTAGAACTCGCCTACCGAGTCGTCGCCCTGGAGGATGACGCTGGGATACTTCCAGGTGATGGCCGAGCCGGTCTCGACCTGGGTCCAGCTGATCTTGGACCGGGGACCGGCGCACTTGCCCCGCTTGGTGACGAAGTTGTAGATGCCGCCCCGGCCTTCCTCGTCCCCGGCGTACCAGTTCTGCACCGTCGAGTACTTGATGGTGGCGCCTTCCAGGGCCACCAGCTCGACTACGGCGGCGTGCAGCTGGTTCTCGTCCCGCTTGGGCGCGGTGCACCCCTCCAGGTAGCTCACGTACGCGCCTTCGTCGGCGACGATGAGGGTGCGCTCGAACTGGCCGGTTTGCGCGGAGTTGATGCGGAAATAGGTGGACAGCTCCATGGGGCAGCGCACGCCCTTGGGCACGTAGACGAACGACCCGTCGCTGAACACCGCGGCATTGAGCGCGGCGAAGAAGTTGTCGCTCGCCGGCACGACCGAGCCCAGGTACTGACGCACCAGCTCGGGGTGCTCCTGCACCGCCTCGCCGAAGGAGCAGAAGATGATTCCCTGCTCGGCCAGCTTGGCCTTGTAGGTGGTGCCCACCGACACCGAGTCGAAGATCGCGTCCACCGCGACGCCGGCCAGCACCTTCTGCTCAGAGAGCGGGATGCCGAGCTTGGCGTAGGTCTCCAGCAGCTTGGGGTCGACCTCGTCCAGGCTGCCGAGCGGCTTCGCGGTTCGCGGAGCGGAGTAGTAGCTGATGGACTGGTAATCGACCGGCGTGTACCGGATGTTGGCCCAGTGGTGGGGCTCCTGCATCTTGAGCCAGCCGCGGTAGGCCTTGAGCCGCCACTCCAGCAGCCACTCGGGCTCCCGCTTCTTGGCCGAGATGAGCCGGATGACGTCTTCGCTCAAGCCTTTGGGCGCGACATCCGCCTCGATGTCCGTGACGAAGCCGTACTTGTACTGCTGGTTGACCAGATGCTCGACGGACGAACTCATGACTGCTCCTGGGTCTCGTCTTCGGCGCCGAAGCGCACGTGATACTCGCAGGCCGGACAGCCGCTGAGGATGTGCTCTCGGCGATCCACCCGACCGCCGAGGGCCTCCGCGAGGAACCGCGCCTCGGCCGCACAGATCTCGGGGAACCGCTCGGCGACCGCCGGAAGGGCGCAGTTGTGCTCGACCAGCACGCCGCTGCCGGCCTGCGCCGACCCCTCTGCCATGTAGCCCTCGTCCGAGAGCGCCTGGGCGACCGCCCGGAGCCGTTCCGCTGGCTCCGCGGCCGCCAGGTCGGCCCGTAGACGGCGGGCGAGGGCGCCGAAATACGATTCGAGCAACGCCACCGCCGCGTCGCGCCCTTCGTGCTCGACCACGTGATCCAGCATGGCGGTGAGCGCCTGCCCGTACCGCCGAGGGAAGAGGGCCTCGCCGCCGGCGCTCAGGCGATACACGAACACCGGCGCACCCACCCCGCGATGCTGCCGCTGATGTCCGACCAACCCCTCCAGCTCCAGTTCTTTCAAATGATGCCGCACGGCGTTCAGCGAGAGACCCAGCCGGGCAGCCAGGTCCTTGGCTGTGAGCTCCCGCCCTCGCTTGAGCTGCAGCAACACGGCCCCGCGTTGGCCGCGCAGGCCGAGCGGGAGGTCGGGGTCGATCAAGGGAAGGGCGCTTGCCATACGGGAATGTTAAGGTCGGAAAGATCGAATGTCAAATCGTTTGATACTATTGGTGTGAATTTGCTATCATGCATTACTGCAATGGCTTGCCACGGCGCCTCCTTCGCATCTTGGGCTGCCAGGCAGGCTAGGCGTCAACGGTGCCATTCCGTTAGGGGTTGTATGTAATACTACGTTTGCCCAACCTCCGTCACTGGCCCGCCTAAGCCGCATTTCCCATATTGGGTCGAGGTTGTCCCGAAACGCACCAGTCAGGAAGGCTGATCCCGATGACCATCCACCGCATTCGCCTCCTGGGTGATCCCATCCTCCGGGCCAAGTGTGAACCCATTACCCGGCCTGGTTCCACCGCCGTTCGGGTCATCATGGACGACATGCGTGAGACCCTGCGGGACTGGCAGTCCCGGTTCGGCGCCGGGCGGGCGATCGCGGCGCCGCAGATCGGTGCTCCGGTCCGGATGATCTATCTGGAGATGGACAAGCCCTGGCCGATGATCAACCCGGAAATCGTGGATATCGGCAACGAGGACTTCGAGGTGTGGGACGACTGCTTCTCCTTCCCCAACCTGCTCATCCGGGTGAGCCGGGCCTATCGGATCCGGGTCAAGTACCAGGACTTCAAGGGCACCTGGCAGGAAGTCGACCTGGAGGGCGACCGGGCGGAGCTCCTGCAGCACGAGATCGATCATCTCGACGGCGTGCTCGCCGTCGATCGGCCGTACGGTCTCGACCCGTTCTGTCTGCGGGAGGAATGGCACCGGCTGTACGGTCCGAGCCGGCGCTATGGCCACCCGGAGCCGCGAAACGAGAGCTACGCCTCCCCGATCTCGGAATCGCTCTAGCAGACGCTCGAGTCAGAACCAGCGCCCCAGGCGGACATAGAGCGCGCCCCGATCCTCGGTTCCATATCCGTACTCGAATCGCACCGGGCCGACTGGCGTATCGGCGCCCAGTCCCGCCCGTGCGCCGCCCACCCAGCCGTCGTCGCCCAGCAGCGCGCCATCCGTGGCCGTACGACCCACCGCCAGCTCCAGCCGGACGAGAACCGGGCCCAGCACCGGCGCGGAGAGCGCGGCGCCGAACATCGCCTCTCGACTGCCTCGGCGCTCGCCGATGTGCAGGCCGGGGAATCCCTCGTCGCCGCCCAACGGGAACTGAAGCTGGATCGGCAGATCCTCACCCCAACCGAGCCGCAGCCGTGGGACCAGGCGAACCACGCCGAGCCGGACGCTGGGCTCGGCCTCGAGCGCGGCCCGCTGATAGACGCCGGCCCAGGTGATTTCCGCCCGCGCCTCGCGACCCCGGTCGGCGGTTGCACGCTCGGCGCGGAGCGTGGCCCCAGCGGTCGAGAGATCGGAGCGCCCGGGCTCGTCCCACACGTGGCCCACGAGCCCCGCCGCAACCTCCCATCCGTTCGGCAGTGCTCGCTCGACGCCGGCGAACCCGAGGGCCTCGCGTACATCCGCCTTGTCGAGCTCCTCGCCTTCGGCATCGAACTGCCGCACGTGCTCGTTGGCGAGCCGCACGGTGAGCGTGGGGTCGACGAGCTGACGGCCGACCTGATAGTTCCGTCGGAATCCCGCGTAGAGCTCCTTCCGCAGCTCGCCGAGGAAGAGCGCCCCGCTCCCCTCCAGCGCGAGTCCGAACAGCCGGCGGTCGACGCCTCCGGCCCACATCCGGCCGCCAAGCTCGTTGTCGTAGGCCAGGCCGAGC
>DASSML010000433.1:0-2102 GCA_035688895.1 Gemmatimonadales bacterium | reverse complement strand
AGCTCGATGGCATTGCCCTCGCGCTCGCGCCGGTATCCCCAGCCGTCCAGAACTACCAGGACGACCCGGTTCCGGGCCTTTCCGTTTGACATGGCTCTCCGCGTGTTCTACAATGCCGGACTGTGAGTTACGCGCCGCAATTTAGTCCCGGCCCGCGCCTGCTACCAGCCTGTCTGCTGCTCGCCGCGCTGGCTGCCGCACCCGTCGCCGCTCAGGACCAGCGGCACCTTAGCGACTCCACCGATCTGCACCGTGACCCCGAGGGCGCTCCCCTCGTGAGCCTGCCTGCCGGCACGCCGATCGAGACCGGTGCGGCCAAGGGCGACTGGCGCGAGGCCGCGGTCCAGGGGTGGATCTTCTCTCCTTCGACAACCCCGACCAAGCGCGACGGGTACGATCTGATAGTCACCTCGGACGAGGGCGAGAACCTCCGGCGCAATCCCAACGGCCCGGTGGTCGGACGGGTGCGCGAAGGCACCTTGCTGGAGCGGGTCGGCAAGCAGGGGAAGTGGTTCCAGGTCCGCCGCGAAGGCTGGGTGCCCCGCTCGGCGGTGGCCTCGCGCCAGGGTCAGGCCAAGCCCGCGGCTCCGACGCAGGGTCAGCAAGGCGCGCAGGCGCAGGGCCAACAGGCCTCGGCCAAGCCCACGCCGGCGGCC
This sequence comes from Gemmatimonadales bacterium, assembly GCA_035688895.1. Classification (GTDB taxonomy): domain Bacteria; phylum Gemmatimonadota; class Gemmatimonadetes; order Gemmatimonadales; family GWC2-71-9; genus CAVVWJ01. Next base: position 1,446 of record DASSML010000433.1, on the reverse strand, counting down.
GCTGCACCGACCAAGGCGCGCACGCCACCGGCCGCCGCCCCGACCGGACCGGTCGAAGGCGTCGAGGTGAGCCGGGAGACCGGCCTCGCCCGCGCTCCGGACTCCACTCCTTACGCGACGCTGCAGCCCGGCGTCCCCGCCCGGGTCATGAGCCGCTCCGGCGAATGGGTGCGGGTCCAGCTCGACGGCTGGATCAAGGAAGCCGACCTCAAGCCCGCCGACAACGGCGTGCTGCGCGAGGTGAGCGCGGAGGAGGTGCAGAAGTCGCCCGCACGGTTCGTGGGGCAGCCGCTCGAGTGGCGGCTGCAGCTCATCGCGGTGCAGGTCGCCGACGAGCTCCGGCCCGAGATCCCGACCGGCCACCCCTATCTCCTCACCCGCGGTCCGCTGCCCGAGCCGGGCTTCGTCTACGTCACGGTGCCCGACACGATGGTGGCGCGCTTCCGTGCCCTGGCGCCGCTGACCGAGCTCACGCTCCGGGTGTCGCTCACCGCGGCGCGCACCCGCTATCTGGCGACGCCGGTGGCGGACCTCCTGTCGGTCGAGTCCGGGCTGGACGTCCCCTAGAGGTCTCATGAACGACCTGCTGAAGCAGCGCATTGCCCGGCTGCTCGAGTCGCTGAGCGACGAGCGCGGCTACCAGATCCTCGACTACATCGAGTTCCTCGACAGCAAGTATGCCGAGCGCGCTCGACCCGGCGGCATCCTCGCCAAGATCACGGAGACGGTGGAAGACACGATGCGCGCCGGCAAGCTGCCGATCCAGGCGATCAGCGGCACCATGGGGATCGTGGACGGCGCCGCCAAGGTGATGAAGGGGCTCGCGGCGGCCGGTCAGGCGGTGGTGGACGAAGCGGTCAAGGCCGCCGAGTCGGCGACCAAGCCGAGCGAGCCGGCGAAGCCGGTCGAGTCGGCCGCGCCGCCGGCGGTCCCACCCGGAGAGACGCGGCCCGGCTCGCAGTAGTACTTTTCAGGCCTTCCCCCCACAACCGGAACTTCCATGGCCGCACCGACCGAGGCACCGCCCGCGTCCGCCCAGGGGACCTCCTCCGAGTTCATCCGGGGGATCAGCCCGCTCGCCGCCGTTTCGCTGGTCGTCGGATCCATGATCGGCTCGGGGATCTTCATCGTCTCCGCCGACATCGGCCGGCAGGTGGATCAGTGGGGACCGGGCGCGCTCCTGCTCGTCTGGGTGGTGACCGGCCTCGTCACGGTCATCGGCGCGCTCTCTTACGCCGAGCTGGCGGGGATGATGCCCAGAGCCGGGGGACAGTACGTCTTCCTGCGGGAGGGCCTTTCCCCGGCGGCCGGCTTCCTCTACGGCTGGACCCTCTTCGCGGTCATCCAGACCGGCACCATCGCCGCGGTGGCGGTGGCGTTCGCGCGGTTCCTCAGCGTCCTGGTTCCCGGCATCAGCCCGGACGTCTTCCTCCCGCTGGGCCAGCT
>DASSML010000432.1:0-5462 GCA_035688895.1 Gemmatimonadales bacterium | reverse complement strand
TCAGGCCGAGCACGTCCTGGCGTTCTCGGTAACGGAGGGGACCCGGCTCGATCCCGCCACGCTGCGCGCGCTCGACGGCGTGCTCGGCGCCCAGGCCTCCGACGGCACCATCGAGCTGCAGGTGGCCGAGCTGCACCGGACCATGCCCGCGCTGTTGGGCGAGCTGCGGCGGCAGGGCGTGCAGCTCACCGAGCTCCGCACCCATTCGGCCACGCTGGAGGACGTGTTCGTGTCGCTCACCGGACGGCGTCTGCGCGATGACTGAGCAGCGCGGCTGGCGGAGTCATCCGCTGGTGCAGCTCACCCTGGTGCGGTACCGCGAGTTCATCCGCGAACCGGAGGCCGTGTTCTGGGTCTTCATCTTCCCGGTGCTGCTCACGGCGGGGCTCGGGATCGCCTTCCGCAACCAGGCGCCGGCCAGGACTCCCGTGGTGGTGGTCGAGGGAGCGGATGCGCGCCGGGTCGCCGAGGCAGTGGGTCGGAGTCCCGCGCTCATCGTCAGCACCCTGCCCGACAGCGCGGCCCTGCAGGCGCTTCGGACCGGGAAGGCCTCGCTGGCGATCCTACCGGATACGGACGGCGCCGTGACCTATCGCTTCGACCCCGACCGCCCCGATGCGCGAGCGGCGCGGCTCGAGGCCGACGACGCGCTCCAACGGGCCGCGGGCCGCCGCGACCCCGTGTCCTCCACCGAGCAGCGGGTCCGGGAGCCGGGCTCCCGCTACATCGATTTCGTCGTCCCCGGCCTGCTCGGGCTCAACCTCATGGGCAGTGGGATCTGGGGACTCGGCTTCGCCATCGTGGACGCTCGGAAGAAGCGCCTGCTCAAGCGGCTGGTGGCGACGCCGATGTCGCGGGCGCAGTACCTCGCGTCCTTTCTCCTCTCTCGCCTCACGCTGCTGGTGGTCGAGGTCGGGGTGCTGCTCGGCTTCGCCGTCCTGGTGTTCGGCGTACCAGTGCGCGGGTCGCCGCTGGCGCTGCTCGGTGTCTGCCTGCTGGCGGCGCTCACGTTCGGCGCGCTCGGCCTGCTGATCGCGTCCCGGGCCCAGACCATCGAAGGCGTCTCCGGTCTCATGAACCTGGTGATGCTGCCGATGTGGATCTTCTCCGGGGTGTTCTTCTCGGCCAGCCGCTTTCCTGACGCGCTGCAGCCGGCGATCCAGCTCCTGCCGCTCACCGCGGTCAACGACGCGTTGCGCGGTGTGCTGCTGGAAGGCGCCGGGCTGCCCAGCCTGGGTGGTGAGCTGGCGATTCTGGCGGGCTGGATGGTGCTCGGGTTTGTGCTGGCGCTCCGGCTCTTCCGGTGGCGGTAAGCGGAGTGGTGCGGATCGGTACCAGGGTGTAACGTTGGATCGGCCCGTCTCGGGCCTCTTCCCCTATTACATCCTCGAGGCTGATCTCCAATGCGTCAGCGCAACTTCTTGCACCTTTCGGCGATTGCCGGACTCCTCGCCGCCGCCGCCTGCTCCGATCAGAACCAGCCCTCCGCACCCGATCTGCCGCCCGATCTTGCCCGGGCAGGCCAGGGTCAGTCCAACGACGCCAACGCCCTGGCTCGATCAGTCCCCGGGTTCGGCGGGTTCTTCTACGATGCGCAGGGCACCCCGACTATGTATCTCACCAGCCCCGCCGTCCGCGGTCAGGCGGAGCGGGCCCTGGCCCCCTATCTCCAGCAGCACGGTGTGGCGGCCGCCCGGATCCGGACCCGGCCGGCTGCCCATAGCTGGGACCAACTCGAGCGCTGGCACGCCCGGATCTCGCCCGAGGCGCTGAATGTCGCAGGGGCGGTCTACGTCGATGCCGACGAGGCACTCAACCGGATCACGGTGGGAGCGGAGCGCGGCGCCGTCGGTCGAGTGCGAGCCTCGCTCGCTCGGCTGGGACTTCCCGTCGATGCGGTGGTAGTGCAGGAGGCGCAGCCGATCACCTTCGCCGTCGGCGCGCCCAAGCCCAAGCCCGGTAGCGGCCCGTCCCTCCAGGGCCGGGTGCGGCCGATCGTCGCCGGCGTGCAGATCAACTTCCCCGGGTTCCTTTGCTCCCTGGGCTTCAACATCAGCGGCGGGTTCATCACGGCCTCGCACTGCACCAACGTCCAGGGTGGAAATAATTCGACCCCCTACTGGCAGCCGCTGAAGAGCACCGATCCCGTCCAGATCGCGACCGAAGTCGCGGATCCGAACTACACCAGCGGGGGCACGTGCCCGGCCGGCCGTCGCTGCCGCCGGAGCGACTCGGCGAAGGCCTCCTATGCCAATGGGATCACCTCGACCCTCGGTGGGATCGCCCAGACCGCTCGGGTCGGCCGGTCGCTCACGATCACCGGTCAGTGGACGGTCACGGGAGAAAGCGTGGCGGCTGTGGGCCAGGTGGTCAACAAGGTGGGCCGCACGACTGGTTGGTCTCAGGGACAGGTCACCAACACCTGTGTGGACACCAACGTTTCCGGCAGCGATATCACCCAGCTCTGCCAGAACTTCGTGAGCGCCACCGTGGGCTCGGGCGACAGCGGCTCGCCGACATTCGCGATCAGCAGCGGCAACAACGTGACCCTGGTGGGAATCCTCTGGGGCGGCAGCGGGTCGTCATCCTTCGTCTACAGCCCGATGGCCAACATTCACACCGATCTGGGCAGCTTCGCGGTCAAGTAGTCGATCGTGCGCGCCGGCGCGGGAGGGAGCGACATCCGTCTCCAGCTGCTCGCGCCGGTGCTGGTCCATCAGGGTGAGCCGGTACGGTTTACCCTCCGCATCGTGAACGCCGGCGATCGTCCCGCCGCAGTGTACCTCCAGGGACGGCCGCCGGCGTTCGACGTCACGGTTCACGATGCTTCGGGCCGCCAGGTGTGGCGGCGACTCGAGGCCGCTACCGTCGCGATGGTGTTGGGAATCCGGGAGCTCGCACCGGGCGAATGGCTCGAGTTCGAGGACTCCTGGCGGCAGCTCGATGCGGCCGGCGGCCCGGTGCCGCCCGGCCGCTACCGCCTCACCGGACTTCTGCCCGGAGAGCCGGGCCGAACGCTACGGAGCACGCCGACGCCCCTCGAGATTGTCCCGTCCTCGCGTACGGTCTAGGACGCGGTCGGATCGTTCTGCATGATGCCGAACGTGTTGCCCTCCGGGTCGGTGCAGTAGGCCAGCCAGCCCACGCCGGGCACCCCCATCTTCGGCACCACTGTCCTCCCGCCCGCGGACTCGACCTTCCGCACGAAGTCGTCACAACTCGGCACGTCCACCGTGTTGACCGTCGCCTGGCCCGGGTGCTGCCGAGCGAGAAGGCCGCCGTCGATCCCGGGGCCGTCGGCGCCGGTCTGGACCAGCCAGTACGGCATGGGCCCCTCCCATTTCTGGAAGCGCCAGCCGAACACCTGCTCGTAGAACGCGATCGCCCGCTCCGGCCGGTCGGCCGGAATCTCGAAATGAATGGGTCTGGGCACCCGCTACCTCCTGAGATGAACGGTGGACGCCGGTCAGGACCGGACCGCGGGGCGCCCGTACTTCTGGGTCGCGTACCCGACGATGAGGCCGACGATCGAGCCCGGAATCATGATCTCCCAGAAGTACCGCTTTCCGGTGACGGGATCCACGCCGAGGGCGATCGGCAGCGCCAGCAGCGCGGCCACCACCACGCCGAACACGATGCTCGCCGTGAGATCGTTGACCTTGCGGGAGATGAACCCGATCAGCAGCCCCGCGAGCAGGCCTTTGCCGGTGGACCCGGCCACGATGGTCATGATCTGCGGCTTCACCTCTGGCGCGGACAGGAGGGCAGTGAGTCCGTCGAGCGCACCCAGAACCCCGCCCAGAATGAGGCCCAGCACAGGCTTGTTCACGCGGTACCTCCGAGTGGGAATGGAGACTGCACCTCCTGTTACCCGGGGGGTGGAATTCCTTTACAGACCCCGGGCGGCCAGGAAGACGAAGCGGATGAGCAGGTAGGTGAGCACCAGAATGATGGCGGTCTGGTATTTCCGGAAGAGACGTCCCGCGCGCTCGACCGCCGACTCCCGGTGGGCCTGGACCGGCTCGCCATCGAGGTAGCGCGCCACATCGGCCGCCAACGCGGCTGCGCTCTCGTAGCGGCGGTCCGGCTCTGCCGCCATGGCGCGGGACCAGATCGAGACCAATGGTGGGGGCACCCGGCCGGAGTCCTCCTCCGGCCGGACCAGAGCTCGAAGGATGGCGCCAAGGGCGTAGACGTCGGTACGTGCGTCCACCAGGTGGTGCCATCCCTGCGCCTGCTCGGGCGCCATGAACCCCGGGGTGCCCAGCACCGTGCCCGGCGCGGTGTCGGTGGGATCGGCGCCCTCGCCCAGCCTCCCGACGTCGGAGTCGGCCGGTGGCGCGTCGCGGCGATCGGTCTCGGGGTCCCGGGTCAGCCGTGCGATGCCCCAATCCAGCACCAGCACCTCGCCGAACGACCCCACCATGATGTTGGAGGGCTTGAGATCGCGGTGGACGATTCCCTGCGAGTGAGCGAATCCCACGGTCTCGCAGATGCGGAGGAAGAGACGGAGCACCTCCGCGGTCGGAACGGTCTGGGCGATCCGCTCCAATCGCTCGCCTCGGACCAGCTTCATGACGTAGTAGATCCGCCCGTCGGGGAGGGTGCCCGCATCGTGGATCGGAACGATGCCGGGGTGCTCCAGACGCGCCAGGATTCGGGCCTCTCGCTCGAGCCGGGCGGCGGTGCCGGGTTCCGTTACGCCCACCCGAAGGACCTTGACCGCCACCTCGCGCTCGAGCGTGCGGTCGAAGGCGCGGTAGACGGTCCCCATGCCGCCCTGCCCCACCGGCGCGCCCAGCTCGTAGCGCTCGGCGTCCGGCGCCGCGTCCCGCAGTGCCTGCCGGAGACGGTCGACGGTCGACTCAGGCAACATCGCCGCGGCCCCCCCTGAACAGCTCCTCCGCCTCGTCCCGGAGCTCCGCATCGCTGCCGGTGACTTCCGCCAGGCGGGCGAGCACCAGCCGGCGCAGCTCGCGACGTGCCCAGGCGAGGTGGTTGGTCACCTGGGTGACCGGGAGGTCGAACCGAGCGGCGAGGTCGCGATATCCCGGCCGCCCGGCGTCGTCCGCCGGCAGGAGGTCGTAGCTCTCGAAGATCCGAAATCGAATCTCCCGGGCGGTGCCGAGGGTCTGGCTCCGGAGCTCTTCAACCCCGTGGGTGAGGAGGGCACGCACCCACTCGCGGTCGAACCAGCCGTCCGGGTCCGGCGCCCCCGCCGGCCCGAGCTCTCGCTCGGCCCCGGCGAAGTCGAGCGCGAGATGGGTCGCGCCGCCGCCGCGCTTGAGACGGCGCTCGTCCCGCTGCGTTTTGGCCGCGAAGTGATCCAGGCAGGACCGCAGATAGGTGCGGAAGCGGGCCCGGCGAGGATCGTACCCCGCGAAGACCTCGCCATCGAGCAGTCCCGTGAAGAATTCCTGGACCAGATCCTCTGCGTCGGACGGCTCCAGCCGCCACTTGAG
>DASSML010000431.1:0-7603 GCA_035688895.1 Gemmatimonadales bacterium | reverse complement strand
TCTGCCGAGTCAGGAGCTGCTGGAACAGATGGGGAAGTACAACGAGGAGCTGGCCAAGGCCGGCGTGCTGCTGGCGGGTGAGGGGCTGCGGGCCAGCTCGAAGGGCGCGCGGGTCCGCTTCGAGGGAGCCCGGCGGAAGGTCATCGACGGGCCGTTCGCCGAGACGAAGGAGCTGATCGCCGGATTCTGGATCCTCAAGGCCGAGTCTCTCGCCGATGCGATCGCGTGGGTGGAGAAGGCCCCGATGCAAGGCGGTGAGCTGGAGATCCGGCAGGTCTTCGAGCTCGAGGACTTCGGCGTGGCTGTCACGCCTCAGATCCGGGAGCGGGACGAGCGCCTCCGGCGGGTGGAGGAGAATTCCAGGTAGCGGAGCGGCTCCGCCACCGCTTGCGCGAGGGGGCCGTCCGGGCCTGATTGGTTGCCGTGACGGCAACCGAAGCCCATCGGGCGATCGAAGCGGTCTGGCGAATCGAATCGGCACGGCTCATCGCCAGCCTGGCCCGGCTGGTGGGAGACGTGGGGCAGGCCGAGGACCTGGCGCAGGACGCGCTGGTGGCGGCGCTGGAGCGGTGGCCAACCGCCGGGGTTCCCGACAACCCCGGGGCGTGGCTGATGGCCACGGCCCGGCACCGCGCGGTCGACCTCCTCCGCCGCCGGTCCATGCTGGATCGCAAGCACCAGATCCTGGGACACGAGCTGGCCGACCAGCAGGAGCAAGGGGTCCCGGCGCTGGAGGCCGCCCTCGACGATCCGGTGGGCGACGACCTCCTGCGGCTCATCTTCATCGCCTGCCATCCGATTCTCTCCACCGACGCCCGCGTCGCCCTCACCCTTCGCCTGGTCGGCGGGCTTACCACTCCCGAGATCGCGCGTGCCTTCCTGGTGCCCGAGCCGACCGTGGCGCAGCGGATCGTGCGCGCCAAGCGGACCCTGGCCGACGCGAAGATCCCCTTCGAGCTTCCGCCCCGGAGCGAGCTGGAGGAGCGGCAGGGGTCGGTGCTCGAGGTGATCTACCTGATCTTCAACGAGGGCTATGCCGCCACCGCGGGCGACGACTGGATGCGCCCCGCGCTCTGCGAGGACGCGCTGCGGCTGGGGCGGATCCTGGCCGGCCTGGCGCCGGACGAGCCCGAGGTACACGGGCTGGTGGCACTGATGGAGATCCAGGCCTCCCGGGCGCGGGCGCGGGTCGGGCCGTCGGGAGAGCCGATCCTGCTCCTGGACCAGGACCGGTCCCGCTGGGACCAGCTGCTGATCGGACGCGGGCTCGCCGCCCTGGCCCGGGCCGAAGCGGCCGGGGGAGTGCGCGGACCGTACGCCATTCAGGCCGCGATCGCCGCCTGCCACGCCCGGGCGCGGAAGGCGGAGGACACCGACTGGAACCGGATCGTGGCGCTGTACGAAGACCTCCTCCGGATGACCCCCTCGCCGGTGGTGGCTCTCAACCACGCGGTCGCGGTCTCGATGGCCCGGGGGCCCGCGGCCGGGCTGGCCCTGGTGGACGCCCTGGCCGACGAGCCGGCCTTGCAGGGCTACCATCTGCTGCCCAGCGTCCGGGGAGAGCTCCTGGCCCGGCTGAGCCGGGATGAGGAGGCCCGGTCGGAGTTCGCCCGGGCGGCCGGAATGACCCGGAACGCCCGGGAGCGTGACCTGCTGCTGGCCCGCGCCACCCCTCCGGGCGCGACCCGTCTATAGTTCTGGGATGCGGAAACTCCCCCTCCCGGCCGCCCTGGCGGCCACACTGTTCCTGGCCGCCTGCGGGGGGGCGCCCGGACACCAGGTTCAGGCCGGCCCAGCCCTCGCCCCCGAGCCCTCCAAGGGCGCCCAGATCGCCCGGACCGACAGTCTCCGCCGGCCCTATACCGAGGCCGACATCCGCTTCATGACCGACATGATCGGGCACCACAGCCAGGCGATCACCATGTCCGGCTGGGCGCCAAGTCATGGCGCGGACGCATCGATTCAGATCCTGGCCGCGCGCATCGTGAACGCGCAGCAGGACGAGATCGCCACGATGCGGCAATGGCTGAGTGAGCGGAACCAGCCGGTGCCCGAGCCCGACAGCGGGATGGCCGGCCATCAGATGCACCCCATGCTGATGCCGGGCATGCTGACGCCGGAACAGATGCAGCAGCTGGACCAGGCCCGCGGCCCGGCGTTCGACCGACTCTTCCTCACCTCGATGATCCAGCACCACCGCGGGGCCGTTTCGATGGTCGAGGCCCTGTTCGCCACGCCCGGCGCCGCCCGGGACGAGACGGTCTTCAAGTTCGCCAACGACGTCAACGTGGATCAGTCCACCGAGATCGCCCGCATGGAGACGATGCTCGCCGCCCTCCCACCCCAGTGAGAACCCTGTGACCCGTTCTATCGCGTTCGTCACCCTCGTCGCCCTGACCGCGGCCTGTGCCGGGTCCAGCTCTTCCGCCGCCGGCGGCGCCCCGACGCCCTCGGAATCCGTCTCGGCCACGCCGCCGTCGCCCGATCCGCGCGTCGGCCTCCGGGCCGGACTGACCAACCCGGGGGAGGCGGCCTGGAATCTTCGGGTGCTCTCGCAGACCCCGCCGTCGCAGCAGTTCCAGGGCGTGACCAACTCCGACCTGGCCTTCACCGGCAAGTACGCCATCCAGGGGAGCTACAACGGGTGGCAGGTGTGGGACATCTCCGATCCGCGCACGCCGAAGCTGACCACCGCGTACGTCTGCCCCGCCTCGCAGAGCGACGTCTCGGTCTACCACAACCTGATGTTCGTCTCGGGTGAAGACCTCTCGGCCCGGCTCGACTGCGGAACCGAGGGCGTGAAGGACACGGTGAGCTCGGAGCGGCTCCGCGGGCTCCGGATCTTCGATATCAGCGACATCGCCCACCCCAAGAACGTGGGCAACGTGCAGACCTGCCGCGGGTCCCACACCCATACGGTGCTGGTCGACCCGAAGGACACCACCAACATCTACGTCTACATCTCCGGCACCTCGCGGGTGCGCTCCTCCAGCGAGCTGACCGGTTGCACCGACTCGCTGCCGTCGGAGGACCCGAACTCGGCGCTGTTCCGGATCGAGGTCATCAAGGTGCCGGTGGCCCACCCGGAGCAGGCCGCGATCGTGAGCTCGCCCCGGATCTTCAACGACCTGCTGGCCCCGCCGCGCCACGGCGAGACTCCGCAGGACATCGCCGCGAACCAGCGCGCCGCCGACTCGGTCCGCGCCCTGGGTGGCTTCGTCGCGGTGATCGACAGCCAGCCGTACATCCTCCCCGACCAGTTTACCAAGCCGATGCTCGACAGCGTCGTGCAGGCGCGGGGCGGGAGCGGCGCGCCCACGGCGGCCGACAGCACTGCCTTGCGCGATGCACTCCCGGCGATGATCGCCGCGCGGGTGGGCAAGCCGATCGTGGACGCGAGCGGCCGCAAGTTGGGGCCGACCCAGTGCCACGACATTACCGTGTACCCGGCCATCGGCCTCGCGGGCGGCGCCTGCGGCGGCTACGGCCTGCTGCTCGACATCTCCGACCCGGCCAACCCCAAGCGCATCGGGGCCGTCGCCGATTCGAACTTCTCCTACTGGCACTCGGCCACGTTCAACAACGACGGCAGCAAGATCCTCTTCTCCGACGAGTGGGGCGGCGGCGGGCAGCCCAAGTGCCGCGCCACCGACCGGCACGAGTGGGGCGCCGACGCGATCTTCACGCTGAGCGACCGGCAGATGCACTTCCAGAGCTACTACAAGATGCCGGCGGCGCAGACCCCGCAGGAGAACTGCGTGGCGCACAACGGGTCGCTGATCCCGATTCCGGGGCGCGACGTCATGGTGCAGGCCTGGTACCAGGGCGGCATCTCGGTGTTCGACTGGACCGACGCGGCGCATCCGAAGGAGATCGCGTTCTTCGACCGCGGGCCGGTGGATTCCACCCGGCTGGCGAGCGGCGGGGCCTGGTCCACCTACTGGTACAACGGGGTGATCGTGAGCTCCGAGATCGCCCGGGGGCTCGACATCTTCGAGCTGCTCCCGAGCCCGCTCATCTCGCAGAACGAGATCGACGCGGCCAAGTCGGTCAAGCTCGCCTACCTCAACACCCAGGGTCAGCCCAAGCTGGTCTGGCCGCCCAGCTTCGCGCTGGCGCGGGCGTACGTGGACCAGCTCGAGCGCTCCAAGGGCCTCGACGGCGGGCGGGTCAAGGCCGTGCGGGGTGAGCTCGCCACCGCGGAGAAGGCGTCGGGGACGGCGCGGAGCACGGCGCTGGAGAAGCTGGCCGGCGAGCTCGAGACCGACGCGGCGAAGTCGTCCGACGCGGCCAAGGTGCGGACCCTCGAGGGCGCGGTGAAGCAGCTGGCCGGCACCACGACCTGAGCGAGGCCGGAACAGGGTGGCCGAGCCCAAGACCGCCAAGAAGCCGGCACGGCGGAAGAAGCGTCCGGAAGGCGCCCCGCGATCCCGCGGGGTGGCCCCGGACGCCTTGGGCTCCGGCTCGCCTCCGGCCGGGGTGACCCGGCTGGCCGAGGCGATCGAGAACGACGGCGGCTCGGTGCTGGCGAGCTACCGTGATCCCCTCGGCGGCAACTGGCAGATCTTCGCCGGGCTCCCCATCGAGCTGGTGGAGCCCACCCCGTACCAGCGCGACCTCTCCGACGCGCACGTCGCCAAGCTCTGCTCCGCCATCGACCGACTGGGACGCTTCCTCGATCCGATGATCGTGGTGCGGACTCCGGACGGTCACTACTGGACCCCCAACGGCAACCATCGCCTCGCCGCCATGCGGACCCTCGGTGCCAGGACGGCCCTGGCCATCGTGGTGCCCGAGGCCGAAGTGGCTCACCGGATCCTGCTGCTCAACACCGAGAAGGCGCACAACCTCCGGGAGCGCGCGCTGGAAGTGGCGCGCCTGGCCGAAGGCCTCGCGCAGGTGGACGACCGGCCGGAGCGCGAGTTCGAGACCGAGTTCGAGGAGGCGGCGCTGCTCACGCTGGGGTTCTGCTACATGGAGAACGGGCGCTTCGCCGGCGGCGCCTACCATCCGGTGCTCCGGCGGATCGACAAGTTCCTCGGCAGCGCGCTGCCCAAGGCGCTGGCGGTGCGGCGGGAGCGCGCGGCCAAGGTACTGGCGCTGGAGGAGGCGGTCGCCGAGGCGATCCGCGGGCTCAAGGAGCGCGGGTTCGAGAGTCCCTACCTCCGCGCCTTCGTAGTGGCAAGGATCAACCCGCTCCGCTTCAAACGTGGCGCCAAGGCGGATTTCGACGAGACCATCGAGCGGATGACCGCGTCCGCCCTCCGGTTCGACGCGGGGAAAATCCGGGCGGACCAGGTCGCGCGCGCCTCGGGGCCCGCCGAGGATACCGGAACGGGCTAGCCGGTGACTTGATCCGGCTATCTTGTCGCGTGACTCATCCGACCTTCGACCTCCCCCTGGCTGGAGTCATACGATGTCGCGCATCACCCCCCTGTCCCACGTTTCACTCATCGCACTGGCGCTTGCAGCCGCATGCGGCGGCGAGCACAAGGAAGCACCCGCGGCCGACACCACCGCCGCGGCCGCACCCGCATCGGCGCCGGCCGAGGCGCGCCACATCGGAACGGTGCAGGATCTGCAGAACCCCGAGTCGGTTCGCTGGGATCCGGACCAGAGCGTCTGGTTCGTCTCCAACGTGAACGGCGACCCGAGCGCCAAGGACAACAACGGCTTCATCAGCCGGCTCAAGGCCGACGGGTCGATGGACTCGCTCAAGTTCGTGGCCGGCGGTCGGGGCAAGGTCGCCCTGAACGCGCCGAAGGGCATGGTGATCGTGGGCGACACGCTCTGGGTCGCGGACATCGACGCGGTGCGCGGCTTCAACCGGAAGACCGGGGCGCCGGTGGCCAGCGTTCCGGTTCCGGGTGCGACGTTCCTCAACGACGTGACGGCGGGGCCGGACGGGATCTACGTGACCGATACCGGCGTCCTCTTCGGCGCAGGCGGGAAGGTGAGTCACCCCGGGCCCGATCGCATTTCCAAGATCGCGGGACGCAAGGTCACGACCGCATTGAGCTTCAAGAACAAGCCGGGCCCCAATGGGATTACCTGGGAGCAGAACGGCTCGCGCTTCGTGGTGGTGTCGATGAGCGACAGCAACATCGTCGCCTGGGCGCCGGGGGACAGCGCGCCGGTAGCGCTGGGGACTGCCCCCGGCGACATGGACGGCGTCGAAGTGGTGGACGGCGACCGGCTCCTGGTGACCTCCTGGGCCGATTCGAGCCTCAACCTCTTCGCCGACGGAAAACTCACCCGCCTGGCGGGGAACCTTCCGGGCCCGGCCGACATCGGCTTCGATCCGGCCGGCGGCAAGGTCGCCGTGCCGCAGCTGACCGAGAACAAGGTGGAGCTGTTCGACGTGAGCTCCATCGTGAAACACTGAGGACGCCATGCACAGCACTCTGACACTCACGGCCGTCGCCGCGGCGGCCATGCTGGTCGGCGCGGCCGGAGCGGATCACTTCACCCGCGCGCCGACGCCTCCGACCACTCACGGCGAGTGGGTGCAGATCAAGCGCGGGGACGCCACCATCCGGGCCTACGTGGCCTATCCCGAGCGGAAGGACAAGGCGCCCGGCGTCCTGGTGATTCACGAGATCTTCGGCCTCACCGACTGGGAGCCGACCGTGGTGGACCGGCTGGCCAAGGAGGGCTACGTGGCCATCGTGCCGGACCTCCTGTCGTCCAAGTACGGCCGCAGCCCGGCGGATCCCGACTCGGGCCGGAAGCTGGTGGGGGACCTCGAGCCGGATCGCATCACCGCCGACCTCGACGCGGCGTATGGCTATCTCAACGGTCTGCCGTCGGTGCGGACGGGCGATATCGGCACCATCGGTTTCTGCTGGGGCGGCGGGCAGAGCTTCCGCTACGCCACCAACAATCCCAAGCTCCGCGCGGCCGTGGTCTGCTACGGACCGCCGCCCGACACCGCGGCGATGAAGCGCATCACGGCGCCGGTGCTGGGGATCTACGGCGAAAAGGACGAGAGGATCAACAGCACGCTGCCCGAGGTGACCGCGGCGATGCAGAAGGCGGGAAAGACCTACAACACCGAGGTCTTCCCCGGTACGGGGCACGGCTTCCTCCATCCGGGCCGGGAGGGTTCCGACGGGCCGCAGCCCGAGCGGGCCTGGAAGCGCATCCTGGAGTTCTACCGGGCTCGGCTCGGCAAGTAGTCCCCCGAAGGCGGGGCCCGCGGGCCCCGCCTATCTTCCCGCCATGCTCCCCGCCCTCCTGCTGCTGCAGGTCGCCGCGGCGGCTCCGCCGCCGCCCGCGACCCACGACGCGCTCACCTACGACATCACTCTGGTCCCGGCCGACACCGGCACCCACATCCTGGGTGAGGTGCAGACCACCTGGCGGCTCCGCTCCGGCGGCGCGGTCACCGCGATGCTCGACTCCTCCATGCGGGTGGTCCGGGTCCTGGTGGACGGGAAGCCCAACACGCGACTCTCGCGGACGATGTACGGACGGTCGGGCGCGGACGTGGTGGTGCCGCACGAGAAGCCGGCAGGGGACACCCTGAGCACGCGGATCCGATACCATGGATTCTCCCAGGGCGGCGTCGTTCCTGGGGCCACCCGGGCGGGGCAGCGGGGCG
>DASSML010000430.1:0-5101 GCA_035688895.1 Gemmatimonadales bacterium | reverse complement strand
GCCAGCTCGCCGCCCACCACCGGCATCCGGCCCGCCTGGGCCGCGCCCACGATCACCGACCACACGGCATTCTGATCCCAGCGGAGCAGCTGGCCGGTGAAGGCCAGCGCCAGGGTGAGCAGCAGGAGCACCGCCCCGGAGAACCAGCTCAGCTCCCGGGGAAACTTGTAGGCCGCCATCCAGTAGGTGCGGGAGACGTGGATCCCGATCAGCAGCACCATGGCCGAGGCGCCGAAGTAGTGCATCCCCCGGAGGAACCGGCCCAGCAGCGCCTGCTCGGTGATGAAGCGGAGGCTGTCGTACGCCTGGCCGCTGGAGGGGACGTACGCGGTGGCGAGCGCGATCCCGGTCACGACCTGGAGCACGAAGGCGATGAAGGTCGCGCTGCCGAAGACGTACCACCACCCCGTCCTCGGCGGGACCGGATGCTCCAGCGCGTGGCGAAGCCAGGTGATGAGACCGCTGCGATCGTCCAGCCAGGCGAGGAGTCGACGCACCGGCCGGCTCAGGCGATGGGGATGGGACTGGTCTGGATCTCCACCTGCCCGTCATGGACGCGCACGGGGTACTGCGGCAGCGCCCTCGGCGGCGGGCCGGCGGAGACGGTGCCGTCGGCGTAGTAGACACCGCCGTGGCAGGGGCACAGAAAGAGTCCCGCGTCCGCCACCCAGCGCACCGGGCATCCCAGATGGGTGCAGTGGACCGAGTAGGCGGTGAAGTGGTTCTCGTCGTCGCGCCGAAGCCAGGCGGCGGTCCGGGCGGTGACCCCGGCCCACGGGAGCGGCGACGCATCCTCGAACGCGACGTTCACCGTCTCCCCCACCTTGAACGCATCCACCCGCCCCACCGGCCGCCAGACCCGCGGAGTACGCCGGGTCAGCGGCGAGAGGAGAAATCCCACCACCGGCACGCCCATCACCGCCGCGATGGCGGCGGAGAGTCCGATCGACAGACGGCTTAGGAAGCGACGGCGCTCGGGCGTCGGACGCGGGGCGGGCGGTGCAGGATCCATGTCGTCGCCAACATACGACGCGCCGGTGGCGGCAACAAGACGGCGGAGCAGCCTATCAGTCGGTGCGGTAGAGCAGGTGCGGGCGGCCCAGGTGACTCACGTCGCGGTCATGGACCAGCGCGGCCTTGTCGAGGACTCGGCGCGAGCCGACGTGCTCCCGCACGACCAGCGCCACCACGGACGGCAGGCCCACCCACTCGCGCCCGATGGTGATGCAGGCGCGCGCCGCAATGGTGGCGAGCCCGCGGCCCCACCACTGGGGAAGCAGTGCGTAGGCCAGCTCGACCTCGTCGCTCTGCTCCACCAGGATGTGCCGCAGGCCCGCCCGGCCGATCAGCGCGCCCGAATCGGGCTCGCGCAGCATCCAGATCCCGAACCCGTACTCCACCCAGTGCTCCAGGTTCCGCTCCAGGTAGGCGTCGGTGGCATCCGGCGTGCGGGGTCCGCCCATGAAGGCCATGACGTCCGGGTCCCGATCGATTCGGCGGAGCTGGGGACGGTCCTGGGGGGTGAGCCGCTCCGCTACCAGCCCCGGGAGGGTGAAGATCTCCGGGGCGGGGGCGGTCGGGAGGTCCAGCAGGGCTCTCAGGAGCGGGTCCTCGCGGCGGGCTCGACGCCGTCGGCTAAACTGCTGGGGGGCAGCGTGTTGGGGGATTCTGCTCCGCCGGGCGGCGTCGGCCGCCGGGCCGGCTGGGTCGGGGCGGTGCGCATCATCAGGGCGCCGTAGGCGGCGTCGAACAGGGCGCGTCGATCGGGGTCCATCTGTGCTGCCTCGGTTCAAGGTGAAAGGTCTACTTCCCACCAAGTGCAAAGTCTGGCGTAGAGGTATCAAGTAGATCTCAAGAAGGTGATCCGGCACACGTTGCGCCCTCTCCAACTTCGCTTCAATATTGGGCTTTAACCCTGCACTAGCCGGGGCTTCGATGTCGGCGACCCTCACCTGTCTGCGATGTGGCGGAGATCTCGGTCCGGGGGACCGGTACTGCGCCCAATGCGGGACGGCGTGGGCGCCTTGTGCCGTGTGCTCCCGACCGCTGCTCGAATCCGACCGCAGCTGTCCCGATTGTGGCGCTCCCGCCGCGCCTATTCTGCTGCCCGACCCCGTGCCCGTCGCGCCCTCGCCCTGGGACGAGATGGTGGAGCGCCTGCGCCGCGCGACCGCCGGCGAGTTCGACATCGGCCCCGAGCTGGGGCGAGGCGGGATGGCCGCCGTCTTCCTGGCCCACGACCTCGCGCTCGATCGGCAGGTCGCCATCAAGGTGATGTCGCCGGCGGTGATGCTGGGCGACGGGATGACCGAGCGCTTCCGCCAGGAGGCGGTCACCATCGCCCGGCTGCACCACCCGCACATCGTACCGGTCTACGCGGTCCGCCACGGCGAGGGGCTGCACTACTTCGTGATGCGCTACGTGCGGGGCCGTTCGCTCGACCAGGTGATTCGGCGGGCCGGGCGGCTCCCGCTGCCGATCGTGCGCTCGATCCTGTGGCAGGTCGCCGCGGGCCTCACCTACGCCCACCGCGCCGGCGTCGTCCACCGCGACGTCAAGCCCGCCAACATCCTGATCGACGAGGACGGCGACGCCGTGGTCACCGACTTCGGCATCGCCAAGGCCGCCGAGCGGCCGAGTCAGACCCAGAGCGGCGCGCTGGTGGGCACGCCGGCGTACATGAGCCCGGAGCAGTGCCGGGGCGGGGAGGTCTCCTGGGCCTCGGACCAGTACGCCCTGGGCGCGGTGGCGTACGAGATGATCACCGGGTCGCCCCCCTTCGAGGGCTCGACCTTCACGGTCATGCAGGCCCAGGTCGAGCGTGCTCCTCGCCCGCCCGCGGAGCTCTGTGAAGAGTGCGAGCCCGATCTCGAGGCCGCCATCCTCCGGATGCTGGCCAAGGAGCGCTCCGCCCGGTTCGGCAAGATGGCGGACGCCATGACCGCGCTCGAGGCCGCGCCGCTCGCCGACGGCGACCCGCTGCGCGACGAGCTGAGCCGCCTGGTCGCGCCGGGTGATTCGGACGACCCACCGACGGCGCCTCCCATGTCGGCGCCGGGCCTCAGCCGAAGCTCGGGACGATGGAGCATGTCCGGGCGGTCGGTCGGCGGCATCTCCATCCTTCCCGCGCCGGCGAGACTCGAGGCCGGCGACAGCTTCATGCTGGTCGCGGTGATCCGGGGCCAGCAGGGCACCCGCCTCCCTCCCCGCGCGGTGGAGTGGACGTCCGACAACCCCGAGGTGCTGCGGATCGATGTCGGCGGCACCACCGCCACGGCCCTGGCGCCGGGGAGCGCGACTCTGAGCGCGAGCAGCAAGGGCGTGTCCGCGCGGCACCGGGTGGAGATCTCGCCTCCCCGCGCGGACGAGATCGACATCGCGCCCGCGGACGAGCCGCTCCGGGTGGGCGACGAGATCCGTCTCGATGCCACCGCCCGCGACAAGCGCGGCTGGCCGGTCCAGCGCTCGATCGCCTGGCGCTCGGATGATCCCTCCGTCGCCGAGGTGACGCCCCACGGCTCCATCGCCGGGCACGCGCCGGGAACGGTGAGGCTCACCTGCTTCCTGGACGACGCCGAGGCGAGCATCGTGCTGCCGGTGCTGCCGCCCAAGGTGGCGGTGGTGGTCCTGGGCGAGGCGCCTGGGACGGTGGCCGTGGGGGGCACGTTCCTGCTCACCGCCACCGCGCTCGACCGCCGCAATCAGCCGCTGGTGCGCCGGGGCATCTCCTGGACCTCGAGCGACGGTGCGATCGCGGTCGTGACGGCCGAGGGCTGGGTGGCGGCCGTTCGCCCGGGCACGGTGGTGATCACCGCCGGCTGCGAGGGCGCGAGCGCGTCGGTGCACCTGACGGTGACGGAGCGCTCCGCCGTGGCTCCGCCCGCGCCCGCGCCGCCGCCCCGATCCGAGCCGGTGCTTCGGCGGCGCTCGCGGCGGTCCCGGCGGCGCAGGATCGCCGCGGTCCTGGGCGCATTCGCGATCGGCGCGGGGGTCTGGACCTGGCTGCATCGCTCGCCCGCTCTCCCGCCCGAGACCGCGACGGTGGCCTCCGGTCCGGCGGTGTCTGCCCAGCCCGAATCCGAGTCCACGTCGGTCGGGCCGCCCGCGCCCGACGCGTCGTCCACGGCGGCCGAGAACGTCGATCGGACCAGCTCCGGTGCTGCGACGCCACCGCCGCCGTCGGGTCCGGTCGCCGCCGCCATCTCCATCGCCATCCCGCCGGCACTCCGGGTCGGCGACAGCCTGACGCTGCGCGCGCTGGCCCTCGGCGCGTCGGGCGACACCCTAACCGGAATGCCGATCCGCTGGTGGAGCGACGACGGTGCGGTCGTCGCGGTCAATCCCCGTTCCGGCCTGGCCAGGGCCCTGGCACCGGGAACCGTGACGGTGCGGGCGCGAGCCGGGCGGCGGAGTGCCGCCACGGAGCTGACCGTCCTCCCCGCAGCCGTGGCGACGCTGCAGATCCTGGGCGCCCGCCCCATGGCCGTGGGGGAGATGCTCTCACTGCACATCCGCGCGGTGGATTCGTGGGGCGTGGAGGTAGACGGACGACTGGTCACCTGGGCCAGCGCCGACTCCAGCGTGGTCGCGGTGGATGCCGCCTCGGGCGTGGTGACGGCCCGCGCGCCGGGCCTGACCCACGTCACGGCCGCGGTCGAAGGCGTCACCGCGCGGGTGCCGCTCACCGTGGTGGCCCGGCCCGTACCGCTCGCCTCGCGGGGCGACCGCGCCGATGCGGTGGTCGCCGCCGCGCTTCGCAAGGGCGTCGAGGAGTGCTACGGCGCGCTGCGGGGCCGAGACTTCGACCGGATCGAGCAGCTCTACCGCCCGCTCACGAAGTCCGACCAGGAGACGCTCAAGCGGCTCACCCGGCAGCTGCGCACCGGCGGCGGCACCAGCATCGGGCAGCGCACCGAGCTGGCGCCCGAGATCCACACCGACAAGGCCGCGGCGGAGTTCCTGGTCGAGCTGAGCTGGGTGGACGGCTCGGGCACCCGTCGCCGCGCCCAGCCGCTCTTCCGCGCCGAGTTCGAGCGGCAGGACGCCGCCTGGCCCCTCACGGCCTGCCGCATCGTCGGGCCATCGGGTCTATGAGCGTCGT
>DASSML010000429.1:0-2652 GCA_035688895.1 Gemmatimonadales bacterium | reverse complement strand
GCGCCGGGAGGCGGTCGAGGACCTTCGAGCCCGCGGCATCTCAGCCGTCACCGGCGACGCGGCGCGCGCCGAGGTGCTGGTGCAGGGGCACGTGGCGCGGGCAGGCATGCTCGTGATCGCCACGCCCGACGCGGCGTCGGTGCCCGGAATGGTCGAGATCGCGCGGACGCTCAACCCGCGGATCGAGATCGTGATCCGGGTACACAGCGAGGAAGAGAAGGCATTGTTCGAGCGGGAGGAGCTGGGGCGGGTGTTCATGGGCGAAGCCGAGCTGGCAACGGCGATGACGGCGTACATCGTAGAGCGCTCTGGATGATTGGGCCGCGTTCATCTGCGGCCCAAAACTACTCCCGCCGCGCCGGACGCCCGCCATGGTAGCGCCCCTCGCTCCGCCCCTTGAGGTAGTCGTACAGTCCGGCGAAGTACACCGAATCGATCCCCATCTTCTCCGCCGACGGCATCCCTTTGTCGGAGCGCTCCCCTGCCAGGACCTTGAGGAATTCCTCCCGCGTGGGCACTGCGCCGTCGGGCCGGAGGGCCTCGAGCAGGCTCGGGCCGAAGGACGATCCCTGCGCGTCCTCGCCATGGCAGCGGGCGCACTGGAGGCTGTACTGCTGCCACGCCTTGTAGAGCGGGACGTCCACCGTGTCGCGCGGGGGCGGGTGGTAGGGATCGGGCGCCGCCGCGGTGGTTACGGCGGGGCGGGGCGCGGACTGCTCCGCCGCCGGCGCCGGCTGCTCCGGGGCGGAGCGATGACACCCGACCGCCGCCCCGAGCGCCGCGGTGGTCGCCAACCAGATGCCCTGGACCCGGTGACGCGTGGTCACGTCGGTCATGGCCTTGTGAGGGATGCGGAAAATCTGCGCTTCCCGGGGCGAGAGCGCCAGCACCGTCGTGAGCGAAGACGTCGAGGTCGGGCTCGAGTACCGCTGATGTTATTGGCCGCACATGAACGCAGAGGACGCAGATCGCTCAGGTGGTATAGCCGCAGATGAACACAGATGAAAGCAGATGAACACTGAAGTGATTGTGTGGGTGCACTCACGCCGACCCGCTCTACCACCCACATCAACGACCACGTTCAATCTGTGTTTATCTGTGTTCATCTGTGGCTAACAGCCCGAAGCCATCTGCGTCCTCTGCGTTCATCTGCGGCCGCCCCCTGCGGGCGACGATCGGCACCGGTCTGCCCACCGATCGTCCGCCCCTTACGGCGCCGACATCTCGAACCGGGTCGACTGGTCGTCCGACGACGGCGTCGGATATCCGCGCTGCTCCGGCACGACCCAGTGGGAGGGGACCCAGGTATACCAGCCGCGGTCCCAGTCCCAATGCCCCGCATCCCACTCGGCACCCGGGACCGGGGGCTCCAGCCAGCGACCGGGCACCCACACCCATCCGGCGCGCGGGGCCTTCTGCGGATCGGCGCGGAAATCCCAGAACCCCGGGACCCAGACCGCCTCGGCGGACAGGCTCGGCGCCTTGGCATTCTTCGCTGTGCGATGAACAGCCGCGACTTCGGTAACCGCGCTCGCATCCGAGAGCTGGGTGGGGACCGCCGTCTGCGCCGCCGTGGCTCGAGTCGTCCCCAGGCCCATGAGAGCGGCCACTCCGTAGAGCGTCACGCGATGTGGAACGAGCTGCATGGTGCGCCTCCTCCGTTGGTCTCGCGGCCCCTTGGGAGGAACGTCCGGCGCAGGGTGATGGTCGCGGGCGGGGGTTAGCGGGAAGACAGGGAGGCGAAAGGCGAAGACCGAAATGCCTTCGCCCTTCGCCCTCCGCCTCTTGCCGCTACAGCGACTTGAGGTACTCGATCAGGTCGGCCATCTGGGCCGGAGTCAGCCCCAGGCTGAAGGCGTCGTCGTAGCGCTGCACCACATCCTGCAGCGTGGCTGCGCTGCCGTCATGGAAGTAGGGGGCGTGGGCCCACAGTCCTCGCAGCGGCGTGGTTCGGTACATCTTGGTGGCGCTGCGCTCCGCGTGCGTCGGGTCGGTGGGAATCTCGGACGGCTGGTGCAAGCGGGTGTTGGCGTCGGTGCGCTCCGGCCCGAGGTGGCAACTGGCGCATTGCCCGGCGCCTTCGAAAACCGCCTGGCCGCGCGTGGCCGCCGCCGCATCGAAGCTGCCGGTCGGCGGGGGCGGGCTCGCCAGAGCCAGCTGATACGCCTCGAGCGCGGCCAGCTTGCTCTCCACCATGTCCGGCGGGTTGCTCACATCGATGCCGAGCCGGGGCTCGGTGAACGAGCCGTGGCCGTGCATCTGGGTGACGGCGACGTAGCGGTTCCAGTAGACGATCCGATCGCCGTCGCCGGTGTAGGTCACGCTGTGCACTCCGTTCAGGCCGTAGGCCGGAGGAATCAGCGCGGGATCGTTGCGGCCGTCGAAGTTGTAGCGGGCATCGTACTTCCCCGGACCCCAGGACTGATACACCGCCTTCTGCTCGGCGCTCAGGCTGGGCGAGAGGGCGATGATCGCCCCGGGGTCGAGGTCCAGGTTGGGCCACCCGTCGAGCCGCGAGCCGATGCCGTGGCCGACGCTGTTGTTGACCGTGGAGTGGCAGAGGGCGCAGGTGATGCCGACCGCGGTGAGCGTGTCCTTGCCGTTGATGTGCTGCACCGTCCCCTTGAGACCCACCACCGCATCGAGCTTGAG
>DASSML010000428.1:0-27421 GCA_035688895.1 Gemmatimonadales bacterium | reverse complement strand
GTCCAGCCCGTAGATGGCGCCGTCACGGGAGCCGACGAACACCATCCCGTCGGCGATCGCGGCCGAACTCTGCACCGAGCGCCGGTCGAAGCCGAACTTCTTCGAGTCCAGCGTGTCGCCCACGGTGCGATGCACCCAGCGTTCGGCGCCGGTGGCGAGATCGAGCCCGTACACCCGTCCGTCCCACGAGCCGACCACGACGAGATCGTCGTGCACTGCCGGCGTGGCCCGCACCCGCCCGCCCGTCGCGGCTCGCCAGCGCTGGCGTCCGGTGGCCAGATCGAGCGCGTACACGCCTCCGTCTGGCGCGCCGATCAGGATGGTCGAACCCACCACCACCGGCGATGAGGCCCACAGGTCCCACTTCCCGGCGGGAAAGACATGGTAGGGCAGCGGGGCGCCGGTCGTGACCGACCAGCGGAGACGCCCGCTGGCTTCGCCGACGGCGAAGATCCTGCCTTCGCTGGTGGCGGCGATCACCAGCCCGCCCGCCACCGCGGGCGAGGCGTCGACCGGTCCGCCGGCCTGAAAACGCCACGCCACCGTGCCGGCGCGCCGGTCGATGGCGTAGAGGACTCCGTCGCCGCTTCCCACGTAGACCCGCGTCGCGGTGACCGCGGGGCTGGAGCGGACGGCGCCGCCGGTCCGCACCCGCCAGCGCACGCCGCCCTGCCCGCTGAACAAGGCTTCCGCCGAGAAACCGGTGTGCGCGGGGTCGCCCCGGAACATCACGGGGGGTGAAGGCGGGATCGACGGTGTGCTGAGAAGCAGGAGGGCGGGGAGGACGTGCCGGCCGGCCAGGCTCATGGAGGATCCGCGTCGAGGGTCGGCTTCCCGACGAGGCGTTCAGGAAGGCGGTTTCACCTCACGTCGGCTGACTGCGGATGCAGCGGCGCACCTCGGCCACCAGCTGCTCGGGCCGAAACGGCTTGGCCAGAATCGAGCAGGGCGCCTGGATTCCCCGCTGGGCCAGCTCGGGCCCGGCGTAGCCGGACATGAGGATGATCGGCAGCTCGGGGTGGGTGATCGAGAGCCGCTGCAGCAGTTGCACTCCGTTGAGCTTGGGCATCACGATGTCGGAGACCACCACATCGACCCGTCCGCCCGAGCCGTGGATTAGCTCGAGCGCCTCGACACCGTTGTCGGCCTCGAGCACCTCGAAGTCATGCTCGGCCAGGACCCGCCGGGCGAAACGGCGGATCGTCGGCTCGTCGTCGACCACGAGCACGATCTCGCACTCAGACCTGTCGTCGATGCTCACCAGGAAATCCGTTGCAGTGTGGATACGATAAGCTTAACACCAATCGGGCCCGGGCGTCAGGGCGGGCTGACAATGCCTGCATCCATCCGTCGTGCTCCGCGACAGCGTCGAACTCTTGGGAGTTGACGCTTGGCGATTCCGGTCGGATAGTGAATCGGGGCCTGATGCCCCGGCCCCGGAGGTCCGAATGATGGAACGGATGTTCATCGCCGCCGATCGGCGGGTTTGGTTCGTGCGGCCGCGCCACGAGGTCCGGCGGGCCGAGGCCGACACGCACGTCACCCTCGAGATGATGAGCGACCGCGAAAGCCGCGTGGTGAGCTGCAAGCGGGAGGAATGGGAGGTGCCGGCCCCCGACTTCGCGGGGCTGCTCGCGCGCTCGGTGGCCAGTGGTGCCTCCCGGAATGTCACGCCTCCGGGCGGGACACCGGTATTCAACCCCGACTGACCGCCTCGCCGCCCAGCTCCCTCAGCCGTCGCTCCAGGAATCTCCGCTCGGGCTCCTGCCGGGTCAGCTCCAGCGCCCGGCGATAGGATGCCCGGGCCTCGTCGGTCCGCCCCAGTCTGCGGCATAAGTCCGCCCGTGCCGAGTGGGCCAGGTAATACTGCTGCAGCTCACCCCGGGCCAGGATTCCGTCCACCAACGCCAGGCCCGCGGCTGGGCCGTCCCGCATGGCCATGGCGGCGGCGCGGTTGAGCTCGACCACCGGGGATGGCTCGATCCGGAGCAGCACCTCGTAGAGCCCTACGATCTGTCCCCAATCGGTGTCCCCCGCCGTGGGCGCCTCGGCGTGTACCGCCGCGATGGCCGCCTGCAGGGTGTAGGGCCCGAATCGGCGCGATCCCAGCGCCCGCTGCACCAGCGCCGTCCCCTCGGCGATCCGCGCTCGATCCCATCGGCGCCGGTCCTGGTCGGCGAGGAGGACGAGCTCGCCCTCGGGGGAGGAGCGGGTGTCCCGCCGCGATTCGTGGAGCAGCATGAGAGCCAGGAGCCCGATGGCCTCGGGCTCCGGCAGCAGCTCCACCACCAGCCGGCCCAGACGGATCGCTTCGGCCGACAGGTCATGCCGGGTCACCGACGCGCCGGCGGAGGCGGAGTACCCCTCGTTGAATACGAGGTACACCACCCGCAGCACCGCGTCGAGCCGATCCGACAGCTCCGTGCGGGCGGGAATCTGGTAGGGGATACGGGCGTCGCGGATCTTCGACTTGGCTCGCACGATCCGCTGCGCCACCGTCGGAGCCGGCGCCAGGAAGGCCCGGGCGATCTCCTCGGTGGTGAGGCCGCAGACCTCGCGCAGGGTCAACGCGATCTGGGCCTCCGGCGGCAGCGCCGGGTGGCAGCAGGTGAAGATCAGCCGGAGCTGGTCGTCCTCGACCGTCTCCTCGTCCCCGGCGGACGGCGCATCCGCCTCCCGGTCGAACTGCTCCACCAGCCGGTGGAGCGAAGCGTCGAACCGGGCCCGCCGTCGGATCCCGTCGATCGCCTTGAATCGCCCGGCCGAGACGAGCCACGCCCGCGGGTTGGCCGGAACCCCGTCGGTGGGCCAGCGCAGCACCGCGGCCGCGAAGGCCTCGTGCATGGCCTCCTCCGCCAGATCGAAGTCGCCGAGCAGGCGGATGAGGGTAGCCAGCACCCGCCGGGAGTCCGACCGGTAGACCGCCTCCACCATCTCCCGCGCCCGGGCTTCGTCCTGGCTCATGGGCCTCCGCTACGGGCGGTCGAACTCCATGATCGGACGGACCTCGACGCTGCCCAGCCGAGCGGACGGGATGCGGGCGGCTACCTGGATCGCGTCGTTCAGGTCGCGGGCCTCGATCAGGTAGAAGCCGCCGAGCTGCTCCTTGGTCTCGGCGAACGGGCCGTCCGTGGTCGCGGTGCGTCCGTTCCGCACCCGGACGGTCGTGGCCGTGTTGACCGGCTGCAGCGCCTCGCCCCCGAGGTAATGGCCGCTCTCCCGGATCGCGTCGGTGAAGCTGAAGTACTCCTGCATGAAGGCGTCGGACGCGCCCTTCGTCATGCCGCCAATCGTGGATTCGTCATCGTAGATCAGACAGAGGTATCTCACGGCTGCCTCCCGGCAGGGGTGCGAACGTAGCGGTGGTCGGGAGATAGTCGTCCGGGAGGCCGCCGGATCGACAGCCTGCCTTCTACTCGGCGCGGAGCGTCACCCGGTACCAGGCGTTGTTCCCATAGCCCTTCACGTTCCAGGTCTCCTGGGGCGAGGGCGGCTGGGTCTCGCCGTTGGCGCCCACCGCGCGGGCCATCAGCGTGTGCGCTCCGGCCGGGAGCTCCACCTCCAGCTCCCAGAAGGTCCATGCCCACCGCTCTCCGGGGCCGACTCGCCGGGCCTCGCGCCAGCTCCGCCCGCCATCCAGCGACAGCTCCACCCGGGCCAGTGGGTCACCGCCGGCGCCCATGGCCCAGCCCCGGACCAGATGACGACCGGCCGGAAGCACGCTGCCGCTCTCAGGCGCCAGGATCACCGTGTTGAGGGGCACCTGGGTCAGGGCCGTGCCGCGGGAAACGTCGCGCGGGTCGGCGTGGTTCACCTCCCGCGCCATCCGGTAGGCCTTGGTCTGGAAATAGTTTGATGACGGCTCGGCGGTGACCTCGACGCGTCCCAGCCACTTCACGCACCGGGCGCCGATCCACCCGGGCACCAGCGCTCGGATCGGGAAGCCGTGCGGCGGCGGGAGTGGCGCGCCGTTGAGCTCGGTCGCCAGCAGCACCTCGCCGCTCATCGCCTTGCCCAGGTCGACCGAGCCGCCGAAGCCGAACCGTTCGCCGTGGCGCTCGACCTGATCGAGTCCCACCATCTGCACGTGGCGCGCCTCGGGAGAGGCCCCCACCGCGCGAAGCAGGTCGGCCAGGGCGACGCCGCTCCAGCGCCCGGTGCTCACCGGATCCGCCCCCCAGGGGAGCTCGCCGGGGAGCGGGCCGAAGGCGAGGAACTCGTCGCGCCGGAGGCCGGCGCAGACCAGCGTGGCCGCGACCTCCCGCCGGGGAAAGGCCTCGAGCAGCTCCGGCAGCGAGAACTGCCGCGGCCGCTCCACCATGCCTCCCACCTCGAGCCGCCACGCGGCCGGATCGATCCGCGGGGTCGCCCCGTGGCTCCGGGTAAAGAAGCGGTCCGTCGGGGTGACCAGGTCCTCGGCGGGAATCGGCCAGCACGCCGTGTTGTGCCCCTCGGCGTCGCGGACCACCCGTTGCGGCGCCTTCGGCTCGCTCAAGCGGGGGCCGTCCGGGGCTGGGGACGCAGCCAGGGCGCGTCGTAGCAGAGGAGCAGGATCAGCACGACGGTCATGTGCCCGAAGAAGCCGTGGCCCCCCACGAAGTGCAGCCCTACGTGGAAGGCGAATGCGACGGCGAAGAAGGCGGTCTTCCACCGCGGCAGAAAAAGCGAGGCCACGAAGCCCAGCTCGAAGACGACGGTACCGATCGAGAACAGCACCGCGAGGTGGTGCTGCTGCGCGAACCAGATGCCGAGCGGGATGTCGCGACCCAGGGCGTCCTGCAGGGTCCGGTTCTGGAGGGTGTAGCCGTTCATCCATTGCAGCCCGCCGAAGACCATCTTCGTCAGACCGGTGGAGAGGTACACCAGGGCGAGCAGCAGGTGCGACAGCGCGAACGGCCAGCGCGCGAGTGGAGACGTCTCCTCCGGCGGCCGACCCGCGCGCCGCTTGCGCCACGCATCCACCGAGAGGTCCAAGTTGCAAGGCGAGAGCGACAGCGACATGAGGAAGAACGCGAACATCGCCTCGGAGTGGTGGACATCACCGTAGGAGAAACGGTGTGCGACGAGGAACCAGGTGCCGAGCGCGAACAGCGGCATCACCACCCGGGTGAAGAGACCGATCAACGACAGCAGACCGAGTGCCGCGATACCCCACCAGACCGCCGTGATGACGCCAGGGGTAAACCACACGTCCCTCGGAAACACCGCCGCGACGAGCCGGATCAGGTACTGAGGATGCTGGAAATGGGAGTTGGATTGCAGCCGGGAGAGCTGCTCGTCGAGCGAGGGGGTGAGCCAGAAGAGTTCCGCCGCCACCGCGAGAACCCGGGCCATCGCCAGGTTGACCGTCGGAGCGGGAGTGAACCAATACCGGTCCCACCACTCCGCGATCTCCCGGAGCGACGGAACCTTCACCGCGCGCCGGTCACGGGTTCGTAGTTCAGCGTTTTCGTCCGCACCGACATGCCGGCATCGGTCACGGTGTAGGTCTCGACCGACAGGTTGATCTCCACGAGGGGATCAGGCCGGCGCTGGTTGAGCTGGGCGAAGAGGCGGGGTGCGGCGGTGGTATCTCCCTGGAGCCAGGGCATAACGTACGTCCGGTTGACCACGAAGCGGCTGACGCCGACCGAGTCCTCGTCGATGTGAATCTGGCGACCGGCTTCCGTCACACCCGACAGGCGGCGCCGCTCCCCGACAATCGGTCCGGCGGGCCGCGAGTCCTTGTACATCGCCCAGACCAGCCAGGGCCACGTGGTCTGGTTCTGGCGCTGCCTGAGAAGGATGGGCACCGCGTGCAGCCCCACGGCCAGAATGATCCAGACCGATGCCCAGACTTTGGGAGATCGCATATGGAAAGGTATTACTGGGCCCCGCCCGGTTCACAAGGCCGTGGGTCACACCAGGTCGTTCAGCACACGGTGAGCGGCATTGAACCCGCACATCCCGTGGACTCCGGCGCCCGGGTGGGCGTAGCTGGAGCAGAGGTAGAGCCGCTCGATGGGGAGGCGGTAGCGGAACCACGGAAATACCGGTCGGAACAGGAGCTGGCGGTTCCACGCGTTGGATCCCCCGCCCAGGTCTCCGCCGACCAGGTTCGCGTCCATCGCTTCGAGCCGCTCCGGTGACACGATCCGCCGTGCAAGGATTTGCGCTCGGAACCCCGGGGCCAGCGCCTCGATCCTCGCGTCGATCGAATCCGCCAAGGCCTCGGCGTGCATCGCCCAGCCTCCCTCCGGCCGAGGGGGCACCCGGGTGTAGGCCCAGAGCGTGTGCCCTCCTGCGGGCGCGCGGGTCGGATCGGCCAGACTCTGCTGGCCGATCACCAGATACGGCCGCTCCGGGATCCGTCCCGCCCGGACCTCGCGCGTGAAGCGGGCGAGATCGTCGAGGCTGTCTCCCGCATGCACCACGGCGCTCTGCCGCGCGGAGTCGGCGGACCATGGGACCGGGCCGTCGAGCGCCCAGTCCACCTTGAAGGTGCCCCATCCACGAGGGTAGCGTCGGAGAAAGCGCGTAAGCCGGCCCGGCAGCTCGGCCTCGCGCGCCAGATCGAGCAGGAGCGATGCGACGTCGGTGTCGGCCAGGACAACCCGCGCAGCGATCTCTTCCCCATCCGACAGCCGAACCGCCACCGCGCGACCCTGGCGAACGACCACGCGCTCGACCCGCGCGCCCAACCGAACCCGGCCACCGCGCTCCTCCAGGCAGCCGACCAGCGCATCCGCGATCGCGCGGGCGCCGCCCTGCGGCACGGCGTACCCCCCCGTCGTGGCGGTCATGCCCAGCATGAACCCAAGCGCCGCGCCGAACCAATCGTCCGGACCGACATCAACGTGCAGCGCCAGCGATGGCAGGACTCGCCGGGCCGCCGCGCTGGTGAACCAGCTCTCGGCCAGCCCTCGTCCGCTCGAGGCGAAGATCCGTCCCAGACGCACCGCGTGGACTGGGCCGAGCCGCCGGAGCGGGGTGAGGGACGGGAACGGTCCCATCAGGAGGTCGATGACGTCCGGCTCGATGCCGCGGTACCACTCGGCGACGCGACGCCACTGCTCCGCGTCCCGCGGGTCGCCGAACTCGGCCTGGCGCTCGCCCGGATGGCGGACGATCGAAGCCACACTCCCGTCCGGTGCCGGGTGACAGCTTTCGACCGGGGCCCACCGCCAGTGGAGGCCGTGGCGCTCGAGCGGCAGCGCCCGGAAGGCCGGACTCAGCGCGCCCCAGGGGAAGAACGCCGCGCCGACGTCGTGGAGGTAACCGGGGCGGGTCGCCGCCTCGGTGCCGACCGCCCCGCCCGCGCGATCCGGATGCGCCTCCAGCACCAGGACACGCATCCCGGCACCGGCGAGCACGCATGCCGCTACCAGGCCGTTGGGCCCCGATCCGATGACCACCGCATCGGGGTCGCTCTGCAGGTCGTTCATGGTGCGGCAATATACCCGCCTGAATCATCCTGCTTTCGTGGCTCGTAGGGGCATCAAATCGTTTCGATATGCACCATCCACCGCCGGAGACGCCGATGCGCCTTGCCCCTGTCGTGCTCGCCGCCGCTGCCCTCGCGTCTCCTCCACGAGAGCGGGCACCTCTCACCTGCCGCTACCATATGGATTACCTCGGCGAGATCACCCGGATCCAGGTGATGCACCACAACCTCACCCGCGAGACGATCCCGATCCGCTCCACCGGCGTGCTGACCGTGCGGCTGACCGACTCGGCCACCGCGCGCCACCTCGATCTGTCCCTGGATTCGCTCGCGGTGACCCGCGCCGACGGCAGTCCCCTGCCGGACGCGGCGGGTGGCGTGGGAAGCCGGTGGCAGGGTGAAGTCGCTCCCGATGGCGACATCGTCAGCTTGATCTCACCCGCCCTGGTGCCTGGAACCCGCGCGCTCGACCGGTTCACCCGATTCCTCTTCGCCCCCTGGGCCAGCGCGGACACCTCGCTCGGTGAGCGGATCGACACGACGGCCTGGGTTACCAATCAGAATGGCGAGACCGGCTCCGAGCGGGTGATCTCGACTTATGCGCGCCCACGGATCGATCGCGCGGATGGAAAGGAGCGCCGAGTGCTGGCCGCGGCGTGGGCCGGAACCCGGAGCGGTACCCAGCCGGCCGGCCCGGAGCAGATGACGATCACGGCGAGCGGAACCGGCCGAGCCGAGTATGCCTACGCCCCGGACGATGCCTGTCCCATGGCGGCCTGGCGGTCGGGGACGACGACGCAGACCCGGATGGCGCCGGCCTTCCCCTCCCCGGTCACCACGACCGGCAGCGACAGCCTGACGCTGACCCGATTGCCATGACTGCCGGCGCGCGCTGGGCCGAGATTACGCAGCCGCTGTGTCGGGCGGCCTTTCTCCTCCCGGGCTGGCCGGCTAAATCCTCTCCATGGATTGGTTCGCGGCGCCGGGCTACTGGTTCGCCCGGCTGGTGCTCGAGCGCGGGATCGCGCTGGTCTACCTCCTCGCGTTCGCCAATGCGCTGCAGCAGTTCCCCGCGCTGCTGGGTGAGCACGGGCTACTTCCGGTTCCCCGCTACCTGGCACAATCGCGCTTCTGGGATGCACCCAGTCTCTTCCACCTGGGCTACTCCGACCGTCGTCTCCGGCTGGTGGGATGGAGCGGTGTCGTCCTCGCCGTGGCGACGCTGCTCGGACTTCCCGCCGCCGGACCGCTCTGGGTCCCGATGCTGGTCTGGCTGGTCCTCTGGGTGCTCTATCTCTCCATCGTCAACGTGGGGCAGCGTTTCTACTCGTTCGGCTGGGAGAGTCTCCTGCTCGAGGCGGGGTTCCTCGCCGTCTTCCTGGGCAATACCCGGACGCCGCCGCCCCTTCCGATCCTCCTCCTCTTCCGCTGGCTCGCCGTGCGGGTGGAGCTCGGCGCCGGACTGATCAAGCTGCGGGGCGATCGCTGCTGGCGGGATCTCACCTGTCTCGACTACCACCACGAGACCCAGCCGATGCCGAATCCGCTCAGCTGGTATGCCCACCGACTCCCCAGCTGGTTCCATCGACTCGAAGTCCTCGGCAACTACGTCGCTCAGCTGGCGGCGCCGGCGGCGCTGTTCCTGCCCCAGCCGGTGGCGGGCATCGGGGCCCTGGTGATGATCGGCACCCAGGCCTACCTCATGCTGAGCGGCAACTACGCCTTTCTGAATCTTGTCACCCTGGTCGTCGCCGTGGCGGCGGTGCCCGACGCCTTCGTGGGCCTCCTCGCGCCGGTGTCGCAGGGCCCACCCACCGCCCCCACCTGGTTCGTGGGTGCCGCGACCGCGGTGACCGCCCTGATTGTGCTCCTCAGCTACTGGCCCATCCGCAATCTGTTCGGGCGACATCAGCTCATGAACTTCAGCTTCAACCGGCTGCACCTGGTGAACACCTACGGGGCGTTCGGGAGCGTGACCCGCCGGCGGAAGGAGGTCGTGCTCGAAGGCGCGGAGGCCGAGCGGCCCGGCGAGGAGGACTGGCGCGCGTACGAGTTCTACGGGAAGCCCGGCGACCCGCGTCGGCGCCCGCCTCAGATCGCCCCGTGCCACCTTCGTCTCGACTGGCTCATGTGGTTCGTCGCGCTGGCGCCGGCGTATGGGGACGGCTGGCTTCTGCCCCTTCTCCGCCGGCTGCTGGAAGGCGACCGCTCGACCCTCCGCCTGCTCCGCGGCAACCCCTTCCCCGGTGCCCCGCCCCGATGGGTCCGGGCCCGCCTCTACCGCTACCGCTTCACGACCGGCGCCGAGCGCCGCGCGACCGGCGCGTGGTGGTCTCGCGAGCTGGAGGGAACCCTGGTGGGCCCCCTGGGCCTGCGTCGCGCCGAGCCCGCCATCGACAACTGACGATTACTTGACTAAAGTCAAATGATGACGAGCGACGAGATCGCCGGGGTTCGCCGGTTCAACCGTCTGGTCACTTTGCGGGCCGGCGCGCTGGACGATCACTTCCTCGGGCGGGCCCGACCGCTCGGCGCCTCCCGGGTTCTGTACGAAATCGGCTCGGCCGGAGCGGATCTGCGGGATCTGCGCCGGCGTCTGAGCATGGACCCGGGATACACCAGTCGGCTGATCGCCGCGCTCGAGCGCGAGGGCCTGGTCCAGATCGAGCGGGCCGCCGAGGACCGGCGGGTTCGCACAGCCCGCCTGACCCCGGCGGGCTGGCGGGAAATGCGGGAGATGGACCGGCGGTCCGATCGGGCCGCGGCCGGGCTCCTCGAGGCACTGCCCGCCTCGGAGCGGACCCGGCTGGTGGCCGCCATGGGCGAGGTGCACCGGCTGCTCCGCCTGGCCGGCCTCCGCATCGAGCGGGTCTCCCCGGCAGACGCTGCCGCGCGACGCTGTGTCGCCCGCTACTTCGAGGAGCTCGGCCGCCGGTTCGAGATGGGATTCGACCCCGCGTCCAGCCTACCGGCGGAGGATCGCGACCTGATTCCACCCGCCGGCGCGTTCCTGGTCGGATCGATCGACGGCGAGCCGGTGGCGTGCGGCGCCATCAAGACGATCGAACCCGGCGTGGGATCGCTCAAGCGGATGTGGGTCGCCGATGACGTGCGAGGGCTCGGGATCGGCCGGCGGATGCTGCAGGCGCTGGAAGCCGAGGCCCCTGCACTGGGCCTGAGAGTGCTGCGGTTGGAGACCAACCGGGAGCTGGGCGAGGCGATCCGGCTCTACCGGACCGCGGGTTATCGAGAGGTACCCCGCTTCAACGACGACCCGTACGCCCATCACTGGTTCGAGAAACGGCTCCGCTGAGACCCAAGGCCATCGCCCGCGCTAGACCGGTCCGGCGAAGGTGTCTGCCTGGGGGTCCCAGAACGGGTCCGCCAGCCCGATCCGCGCAAAGATCGCCCTGATCTCGTCGGGGTCGGGCCGGCGAGCGTCGGCCTCGAGACGAGAGCTGTACCAGGCTGCGGCGAGTTGCCAGAGCTGCGGCACGGTCACCAGCGGGCGCTGGGGCACGCCCCGCTCGCTGCACCATTCGCTCACCCGTTCTTCCGACCGGAAGAGGAGCATCGTGCTTCAGGTGAAGACGAGGTCGACCCACCATTGGGCGGCGGGCACGAGGCAGTGGAACAGCCAGTTGCTCTGCTCCGGCCCCGAGCCTCCGACCTCGAGGCGGAGCGGCTCGCCGGTCTGGCCGCACTCGGAATAGATGACGGCATTGCGGTGCAGCGCCGCCGGAATCCCCAACGCATCCCAGGCACAGTTGGCGTAGTACCAGCGGCCGGCCGACTCTACCCGATGGGGCGTCGGAATGCCGGAGAACGGGGGCGCCATCCGGATGGTTGAGCCGTCCTCCTCCAGCAGCAGGACCCGCCGGAGTCGGAGTCGGGTATAGGCGTCGATCACCTGGCCGCTGCTGCAGCCGAGGCGGCCGGCCACATCGACCGCTGTCGGTGCCTCGCCGGTGTCGGCAAAGTGGCGGTACACACAGACCTTTACCTGGCTGTCGAAGTCCATTGATCCGCCTTAGGGTTGGTCCAGGCCGAGGTCATGCGAGGTGATGAGTGCTACTACTTCCCTGCCCTTCGCCTCCAGCATCGCTCGCCCACCCTCTCCCCGGTCTACCACGGCCAGGACGCCCAGCACCGAGCCACCAGCCGCTTCCACCGCATCGATCGCCTTCTGGGCCGACCCACCCGAAGTGATCACGTCTTCGATCACCACGACCGCGTCGCCGGGGCTGAAGTTTCCTTCGATCAAACGCCCGGCTCCATGCTCTTTCGCCTCTTTGCGGACGCTGAACCCGTCGAGCACGAGGTCGCTCCCCCAGCTCGCGGCGGAGATCGCGTAGGCGACGGGATCCGCCCCCATGGTCAGGCCACCCACCGCCCGTGGCCGCCACGCACGCCCATGTATCGCCTGTAGTCCCAGCCGACCGATGAGCGTCAGCCCCTCGGCGCTCATCGTGCTCGGCCGGCAGTCTATGTAATAGGAAGAGCGACGCCCGGATGCGAGCGTGAAGTCTCCGAATCGTACCGAGCGCTCGAGCAGGAGCCGGCGAAGCCGCTCCCGATCGGCATCGGTCACTCCTTGCCCTTACCGAAGATCGACGAGAGGAAGCCGGAGCGCTTAGGCTCGGCCCGTACGGCAGTGCAGAACGCCTTCGCGAAATCGTCCACCGTCTTGAACCGCTTGTTCAGATCCCGATCCAGTCCGCCCATGACGGCGGTCTCGATCTGGGGGGAGAAGCGAAGCCCTTTGACGGCCTGGTTCAATGGAATGGGGGCCTGGGTAAGTAGTTGCTGGAACAACTCCCGTGGGCTCTTCCCGGCGAACGGATGCGCCTGCGTCAGAAGATAGTAGGCGATCGTCGCCAGGCTGTAGACGTCGGCCTGTTCGTTAACCAGTTCGCCGCTCAGCGTTTCGGGGGCCACGTACTGCAGCGTTCCGACGAAGAACCCTGCTCTGGTCAGCCGCTCCTCCGGACTCAGCTCGGCGTCGCGGGCGATACCGAAGTCGAGCAGCCTGGCCCGCTGCTCGGCGGGATCGTACATGATGTTGGCGGGCTTGAGATCGCGGTGGATGATGCCGGCCTTGTGGGCCGCGCCCAGCGCGCCGCCCAGCTGTTCCACGATGGTGGCGACCAGGGCGGGAGCCAGTTTGCCCGAGCGGTTGACGAACTCCTCGAGCGGCTCGCCCTGGGCCCACTCGAGGGCCAGGTAATGCAGCCCGTCGGCCTGGCCGAAGTCGTAGGTGCGGACGATGTTGGGGTGGGTCACCCGGGAGCCGTATTCCGCCTCCCGCAGGAATCGCTTGACGGCGATCGGATCCTGCGCCAGTCTCGGGCGCAGCAGCTTCACCGCCGCCGCCCCTTTCTCGGGGTGGTCAGCGCGATAGACGGTCGCGGTCCCGCCCTCGCCGATGTACTTGGCGAGGTGGTATCCGGCGACTGTGCGACCTACCATGTTGTCGGTGCTCATGGATCCGCCAAGCTAGTTAATCTCGCATCGGGCAGCAAGTTGGCTGCTTGACGCTGCTCCTTAACCGGGGCTAACGTTCGCTCACCGCGCACCGCGCGGGCTCACCTCGGCCCCTTGGGGGTTCACACTGATGCGTTGGCTGGTCCTCGCGCCGGTCATGGTCGCCACTCTCGGATGTGGCAACTGGAAACGGGTCGGCAGCGAGCCGCAGCCTCGTCCCACCGAGACCCTCACCGCGCTGCTCAACGCCCAGCAATTCTACCAACGGCTGGGCCGGCTCGCCGCGGGAGACCCGATGCCGTTCGTCGGCAGCGTGGCGTTCGCAGCTGGAACCGGGGACAGCGTGGTGGCGGTGCTGGGGCTCTCGCTGGAGAACCGTGCGTTCGCCTTCCAGCGCGAGGGCAACACCTTCGTGGCCCGCTACCGGGTGAGCGTTTCCTTCGCCCGTGACGGTGGGCGCTCGGTGGACCTCGCGCGCGAAGAGCTGGTCCGGGTCGCCACCTTCCAGGAAACCCAGCGCGCCGACGAGAGTGTCCTGTTCCAGCAGATCGTGCGCCTGGTGCCCGGCGAGTACAAGGTCACCGTCACCGTCCGCGACGCCGGCTCGACCGCGGAGAGCAGCGCCACCGGCACCTACACCGCGCCCAAGCTGGGCCACGGGACCACCAGCTCGCCCATCCTGGTGTACCAGGCGACGGGGCGGGGCACCCGGGCAGACCCGGTCAATCTGGTGCTGAACCCGCGTGGCGCGGTCGGCTACGGCAGCGACACGCTGCTCGCGTATATCGAGGGCTACGGCTTCAACGGTCCGACGACGGTGCCGTTCGAGGTGTTCGACGAACAGCAGAAGCCGATCTACCACGACTCGCTCCGTTTCCGCGGGGGCAGGGAAGTCGAGAGCCAGGTGATCCGGCTCGCGCCCGACAGCGTGTCGCTGGGCGAGCTGCGTCTGGTGATCGGGGGCTCGGACGACAAGAGCACCTCCGCCCTGGTGTCCTTCACCCAGGCCTGGGTGGTCACCAACTTCGACGAGATGCTCGACCTGTTGCGCTACTTCGGGCAGGACGACCGGATCAGCGCCCTGCGCCGCGCGCCGCCGGCGGAGCGGGGCCGGCTCTGGCGCGAGTTCTACGCGGCCACCGATCCCAATCCGGGGACGCCGGAGAACGAGGCGCTCAACCAGTACTTCAGCCGGGTGACCGGCGCCAATCAGCGGTTCAAGGATGAGGGCGTTCCCGGCTGGCGCACCGATCGGGGCGAAGTGTTCATCACCCTCGGCCCGCCCGACGAGTCGATCGAGAATACTCCCGGCACCGGCAACCGGGTGGTGCGCTGGAGCTACACCAACTACCGGCTCGACCTCTATTTCCTGGACGAGACCGGCTTCGGCCGCCTCCACCTCACGGCGGGCTCGCGGGCGGAGTACGAGCGGACCCTGATCCGGGTCCGTCGGGAGTAAGTCCGCTTCGGCGATGGCCCCCCGTCTCTTCCTCATCGACGGCTATGCGCTGATCTATCGCGCGTTCTTCGCGATGATCTCGCGTCCTCTTCGCACCTCCAAAGGCGAGAACACCTCCGCCGCGTGGGGCGTGGCGAACTTCCTCCTTCGGCTCCGGGAGAAGTATCGCCCCGACTACGTCGCGTGGATCAACGACGCCGGCACCTCGTTCCGCGAGGCCCGCTACCCCGACTACAAGTCCACCCGGGAAAAGCTGGATGAGGAGCTGCAGGCCGACTTCGACCGCGCGTTGGAGCGGATCCGGACGCTGCTCGCGGCGTTCCGCGTGCCCCTGGTCATCGTGCCCGGCTACGAGGCCGACGACGTGATCGGCACCCTCGCCACCGCCGCGGCCGACCGCGGAGTGCAGGCCGTGATCGTCTCGGGAGACAAGGACTTCTACCAGCTGGTCGGTCCCCGGGTGGCGTTGCTCAATCCCGGCCGTGGCGGTCCCGCGGCCGTGGAGGAGACCTGGGTCGATGAGTCCAACGCCAACGAGCGACTCGGCGTGCC
Organism: Gemmatimonadales bacterium; assembly: GCA_035688895.1. GTDB lineage: Bacteria > Gemmatimonadota > Gemmatimonadetes > Gemmatimonadales > GWC2-71-9 > CAVVWJ01. The sequence continues at coordinate 12,503 of DASSML010000428.1, read as the reverse complement.
GCCGTCGCAGGTGGTGGACTACCTCGCGCTGGTGGGAGACAGCTCCGACAATGTCCCCGGCGTGAAGGGGATCGGCGAGAAGGGGGCGCAGAAGCTGCTGCTCGAGTACGGCGACCTCGAGGCCATCCTGGCGCACGCGTCCGACGTGAGCGCCAAGCGCACCCGCGAGGCGCTCCTCGGCCAGGCCGACAACGCGCGGCTGAGCCGGGAGCTGGTCACGATCAAGCGCGACGTACCGATCGAGCTCGACGTCGCTCGCCTCACCCTGCAGGAACCCGATCAGGAGGCGGCCGTCCGAATTCTGACCGAGCTGGAGTTCTTCAGTCTGGCGCGGAAGCTGGCGGGGCAGGGCAGTGCGCCCGCCGCGCCGGTCTCGGACGGCTTCCCTTCGCCCGCGCCCGCCGAGCCGGCGGAGGCCGACGCCGCCGAGCCGACGTCTCCGGTCGAGACCCTGACCGCCGACGACTGGCTCGCCCTGGACTCGGCCCCCCAGCTCGCCGTCAGCGTGGTCGATGACCCGGCCGAGATCCCGGCGCTGGTCGAGCGGCTCCGCGGGGCGCCTCTGGTGGCGCTCGACGTCGAGACATCCGGCATCGAGCCGCGCGACGCCGAGATCGTGGGGCTCTCGCTCGCGGCGAGTCCCTCCGAGGTCTGGTATCTCCCGCTCGCCCATCGGCCCGTCGGCGGTGAGCTCGCCGCGCCCAGTCCGGTACGGAATCTCCCGCCGCTCTCCGACCCGGCGATGGCGCCGGTCCGGGCGCTCCTCACCGACCGCTCGGTCCCCAAGGCAGGTCACGACGTGAAGTACGCCTGGCAGGTCCTCCGGGGAGTGGGGATCGAGCTCGACGGCGTGGCGTACGACACGATGCTCGCGAGCTTCGTGCTCGACCCCGGCCGCCGCTCCCACGCGATCGATAACCTCTGCCTCGAGCATCTGGGCCGGGCGATGAAGACCTACGCCGACGTGGCCGGGCGGGGAAAGGCGGAGGTCCCGTTCGCCGAGGTGACGATTCTCGCCGCCGCCGAGTACTGCGGCAGCGACGCGGGGACGGTGCTGGCGCTGCACGAATTCTTCGCCCCGACGCTCCGGGAGATGGCGGCGGAGCCGCTGCTGCGCGAGATCGAGATGCCGCTGGTCGAGGTGCTGGTGGACATGGAGTGGGAGGGCATCGGGATCGACCGGGAGCTGTTCACCCGGATGAGCGGAGAGCTGGCCGCCGACCTCCGTCGGCTGGAGGGGGACATCGCCACGGTCGCGGGGGAGGGCCTCAATCTCAACTCGCCGCGCCAGCTCGCGACGGTGCTGTTCGAGAAGCACCAGCTCCCGGTTCTCAAAAAGACGAAGACCGGGCCCTCGACCGACGCCGACGTGCTCGAGCAGCTCGCGGCGATGGGGCACGACCTGCCGCGCCTGATCCTCGATTACCGCGAGCTGCAGAAGCTCAAGAGCACCTACGTGGACGCGCTGCCGTCCCGGATCAACGCCCGCACCGGCCGGATCCACACCAGCTACAGCCAGGTCGGCGCCGCCACCGGCCGCCTCAGCAGCTCCGAGCCCAACCTGCAGAACATCCCGGTCCGCACCCCGCGGGGCGAAGAGATCCGGCGGGGCTTCGTGCCGCGGGAGGGCTGCGTCTTCCTGGTGGCGGACTACTCCCAGATCGAGCTGCGCCTGATGGCGCATCTCTCCGGAGATCCGGCGTTCATCGAGGCCTTTCACCAGGGTGGGGACATCCATCGGCAGACCGCGGCGCTCATCTTCGGCGTGCCGGTCGAGCAGGTGACCTCGGAGATGCGGGCCCGGGCCAAGACCATCAACTTCGCCACCATCTACGGGCAGGGCCCGTTCGCGCTGAGCCGGCAGCTCGGCATCAGCCAGGAGGACGCGAAGGCGTTCATCGCTCGGTACTTCGAGCGTTTCGCGGGAGTGCGGGCCTTTCTCGACCGACAGGTCAAGCTGGCGCGGGAACAGGGCTACGTGGAGACGATCTTCAAACGCCGGCGGTATATCCCTGAGATCCGCGATCGCAACTTCAACCTGCGGGCCTACGGCGAGCGCACCGCGCAGAACTCGCCCCTGCAGGGCAGCGCCGCCGATCTCATCAAGCTCGCCATGATCCACATCCACGACGCGATCCGCGAGGAAGGGCTGGCGAGCCGGATGTTGCTGCAGGTGCACGACGAGCTGGTCTTCGAGGTGCCGCCCGCCGAGCTGGATGCCATGCGCGCGCTGGTGCGCACCCACATGGAGGGGGCGGCGGAGCTGGCCGTGCCGCTGGTCGTGGATCTTGGCGTCGGCCCCAACTGGCTGGAGGCCAAGCATTGATCGGCCGGTTCCGCTTCGCCAACCCGCCCGCCGACGACTTCGAGCTGCCCGACGTCGAGGCGGTGCTGGACGCCCTCGAGGCCGCGGTCGTCACGCCGGACACCCCGGTGTTCGACGCCGCGCGGCAGAGCTGGCAGCCGGTGGGCCGCCACCCGGAGGTTCGGGCCGCCTGGGCCGAGCGCGTCCGGTACCTGCCTCCCGGCACGGGACACACGATGCTGCCACCCGATCCGGACGACCCCGACGAGCCCGAGCTCCGGCGCCGCGCCTGGGAGATGATGAAGCAGGGGAATCGGGTGCCGCTGGCGGAGCCGGTCGTCGAGGTCGAGGAGCGTCGGCGCGGGGTCGGCGCGCTCGCGGTGGCGGGTCTGCTGTTGCTGATCGTGCTGCTGGGCTGGGGGCTGGTGACGCTGGCGGGCGAGCTGTCGCGGGTGGGGCAGACGATGGTTCGCAGCGAGCTCGGTCGCTGAGCTAACCCACCGGCGTGCCCCGGGCGCGCCGCTTGACCGGTCCCGCCGCTCCGACCCCCGGCCACCAGTTCCACCGTCCCATCGCCTGCATGAAGGCCGGCACCAGGACCATCCGGATCACCGTGGCGTCGAGCAGCACTGCCACCGCGAGTCCGAACCCGAGGAGCTGCATCGCCAGCACCCGGGCAAAGGCGAAGATGCCGAACACCAGGATCATCACCAGGGCGGCCGAGGTGATCACCGAGGCGGTGGCGCTGAGTCCTTCCATGGTGGCCTGGGTGTTCCGTCCCGAGCGGTCGTACGCCTCCTTGATCCGGCTCAGCAGGAACACCTCGTAGTCCATGCTCAGCCCGAACACCACCGCGAACACCAGGACCGGCACCACCACGAACACCGCCGAGGTGGGCCCGTCCAGCCCGAAGGCCGCCGAGCCGAAGCCGAGCTGGAACACCAGCACGATGAGACCGAACGTGGCGCTCACCGAGAGGGTGTTCATGATGATGGCCTTGATCGGGACCAGCACCGATCGGAACGCCAGCGCCAGCATGATGACCGTGGCCGAAAGGATCAGACCCACCAGCTCCGGAAAGAGCTCCAGCAGGTCCTCCTGGAAGTCGTATGCCGCCGCGGCGTAGCCGCCGACCTTGATGTCGAGCCCGCGGGTGCTCCGGAGCGGCGTTCGAGCCAGCTCCCGCGCGCGCACCACTACGCTCTGCGCGGAGGTGAGCGACGTGGTATCGGCCAGGATCACGTCCATCAGGGTGAGCCGTCGATCGCTGCTGAGATAGGCGTCGAGGAAATCGGGATACTCGCGCCGGGCCGACTCGAGGTCGCTGTAAAGGACCGAGTAGGCGAGCAGCGACTGGCCCGGCTCCAGGTCCACCAGGCTGCGGACTTCCCGCACGCGCGGGTCGGCGCGCAGCGAGTCACTGAGCGCACGCAACCCCCGCAGCGATTGCGCCTGCACCATGGTGCGCCGCTCCGGGGCCTCGACCAGGATCCGAATGGGCTGGATGTACCCCGCCACCCCCATGCGGCTGAGTACGTCGAGACCTCGCCCGGCCTCGGTGCCGCTGGGCCACCAGTGGCGCGACGGCAAACCGATGCGGATCCAGAACACCGGCAGGGTGAGCAGCGCGATGGTGAACCCGCCGTAGGCCATGGCGCGGATCGGGTGCCGGCTCAGCGTCCGGGCCCACTTCTCCCAGATCTGCGGCGCGTGGTACCACGCCAGCCGGCGGGCCATCCACCGGGGGCGGTCGATCTCCCGGCCGAGCAGCGCGAGCAGGGCAGGGAGCAGCGTGACCGACAGGAGCACCGCGACGGCCACCACGATGAGGCCGCCGAGGCCGACGCTGCGGGTCTCGATCGCCGGGGTGAGGAGGAGGGCGCCGAATCCCACCACGACGGTGAGGCCGGAGGTAACGACCGCCTCGCCCGCCGTCACCATCGTGGCGATCGCGGCCTCTCGGCGCGGCAGGCCGCGCCCCAGCTCCTCCCGGAACCGGGTCACCACCAGCAGCGAGTAGTCGATGCCGACACCCAGCCCGATCATCGTCGTCATATTGAGCACGAAGACCGACATCGGGGTAATCCGCGCGATCAGCCCGATGAGCGTGAGCGAGATGGCGATGGCGAGGACCCCCACCACCAGCGGCAGGGCCGCCGCGACCAGCGCCCCGAAGGCGAGCACCAGGATGATGAGGGTGAGCGGCAGGAGCGCCTTCTCGCCCCGGGCGCTGTCGTCGGTGACGACCGAGCGCACGTCCAGGTCGAGCGGGGCCCGTCCGGTGACCAGGGCGGTGTAGCGCGGGCCGTCGGGAATGCGGGCCAGGATCTGACGCACCGCTCGACGGGCCACCGGCACCAGCGCGCCCGCGCTGTCGCTGGTGGGCAGATTGAGCGCGACGATGACGAAGGTGGACCGGCGGTCGCGGCTGAGGAACGTGCTGTCGTTGGTGCTGGGGTAGGACACCACGCCCCGCACGTACGGCTCGTGGATCAGGCCGTCGAGCAGGGAATCGAGCACCACCCGGCCGGGCCCCTCGTCCATGGGCCCGGGGCCCTCGAGGGTGACCGCGAAGAACTCGCTGATCGGCCGGCTGAACCGGGCGTTGAGCAGCTTCTCTGCCCGCGACGCCTCGGTCTCCCGCGCGCTGCCGCCGCGGATGTTGAGGAGGCCCGGGGTGGCCGGAGCGCGCACGATGGCCACCGCGCCGATCACCACCCAAACGGCCAGCACCACCCATCGCCAGCGTACCAGCACGCGGGCAAAACGCTCCATCAGCCTCAGTCGCTCCTCCGCGCGGTCGGGCCGCGCACGACCGCGCGGGCGGCGGTATGTTAGGCATCCGTGCGATCTTGCGCCAGCGCTGCTGGCGGGGTGGCGCGGCCTTTGCCCATATTCACCTGACCATGCGCCGCTTCGTACTCCCCCTGACCACCCTGGGCCTCCTCACCCTGGTCCTGCTGGACCGCGTCGGCGACCTGACTCAGCGCATGGAGCAGGCGACGCCGACGGTGCAGGGAGTCAGCGCCACCCAGTCGGGCTCAGCTCATCCCGATGCGGGCAAAGAGGATAGCCGGCTGGGTGCAAAAGCTGGCAGAGTCCCGACCCCCGACGAGGCGCGGCTCGCCCGCCTGTCTGCCCGGGATCGGCTCTCCCGGCTCTCCGATGGGACCTACCTCGACTCTTTGATCGTGAGCACCGATTCGGTGGTCCGGCGCTGGCCCGACCGGTGGGGCACGCCGATTACGGTCAATCTGGTGGAAGGCGAGGTGCCGGGATATTTGCCGAAGATGGGGGACTATGTTCGCGACGCCTTCGACCGCTGGGAGGCGACCACGATCGGCGTCCGGTTCCGCATGGTTCCCGACTCTTCCAGCGCCGACATCGTGGTGCGTTGGATCGATCACTTCGACTTCGACCGGGCCGGGCAGACCGACCTGACCTGGGACCAGTCGGGCCGGGTCCGCCGCGCCGCCATCTCCCTCGCCATTCGTAGCCACACCGGTGCCCCGCTCCCCGACGGCGCGCTGCTCGCCGTCGCGGTTCACGAGGCGGGCCACGCCATCGGTCTTCCCCATTCGGCCGACACCAACGACGTCATGTTCCCGGCCACCCGGACCGGCGTGCTCACCGAGCGGGACCGGCGCACCGTGGAGGCACTCTACCGCCTCCCCACGGGCCCGGTGTCGGAGTTCCCGATCCGCCGCTAGCGGCTGCGGGAGTGTTCGATGGGCCATGACCGGGAGGCGATGCACGGAATGCGACGGTGGAGAGGCAGGGGACTCATGACGATGGCCGCGGCGCTTGCGCTCGCCGGCCCGGCCGCGGCGCAGTCGTTCACCATGGTGGACGACGCGGTGCAGGCCGGCATCCGGGAGGGTTTATACCCCGGCGCCGTGGTCATGGTCGGGCGCCGGGATTCCATTCTCTATACCCGCGGCTACGGGCACTTCACCTGGAACCCGACGTCGCGGGTGCCGGACGCCGATTCCACCTACTGGGACATCGCCTCCATTACCAAGGTGGTCGCGACCGCGGCCTCCGCCATGCGCCTGGTCGACCAGGGCAAGCTCGACCTCGACGCCCCGGTCCGCCGGTACCTTCCCCGCTTCTCCGGCGGCCTCAAGAACCAGGTCACCGTCCGCATGCTGCTGGACCACACCAGCGGGCTCAAGAGCTACGCGCCGCTCTACCGCAAGGCGCGCGGCCGCCGAAGCCGGATGATCGACCTGCTCTACGCCCAGCCGCTGGTGCGCGCCCCGGGCGATTCCGCCGAATACAGCGACTTCAACGCCATGCTGCTCGGACTGGTGGTCGAGCGGGTGGCCGGCGCGCCGCTCGACAAGGTCGCCCGGCAGGAGGTGTGGGAGCCGCTGGGGATGGAGCAGACCCGGTTCCGCATCCCCGCACGGCTCAAACCCCGCACCGTCCCCAGCGGGATCTGGCGCGGGCAGCCGGTGCCGGGAGACGTCAACGACCAGAACGCGGCCGCGATGGGAGGAGTGTCCGGCCACGCGGGTGTCTTCACCACGGCGCGCGACCTCGCCCGGTTCGCCCAGGTGTGGCTCAAGGATGGTATGGGTCCGGACGGCGTGTGGGTCCACCCCGCCACCATGCGGACGTTCCTCAGCAAGGGCCCCAACAGCGGCTCCCGCCTGCTCGGCTGGGACACGCCGGAGTTCGACGGCGAGGAGCCGAGCATCTTCGGGACGCTGATCAGCAAGGCGGCGTACGGGCACACCGGCTTCACCGGAACCCAGGTCTGGATCGATCCGACCAACAATCTGTTCCTGGTCTTCCTCACCAACCGCGCCTTCGATCCCAAGGCCCGGGATTCGGTCAAGGGTCTCAAGGCGATCCGGACCTCGCTTTCCGACGCGGCCATCCGCCTGGTGCCACACTCCTGCGGCCAGGAGCTGGTGTCGAATTGTTGAGCCGTCCGGTGCTGCTGTTCGACGGGCAGTGCGGCTTCTGCCGCACGTGGGTCGCCCGACTGCATCGCTGGGACCGGCGTCGAGCCATCCAGACGCTTCCCGGAGGCGAGCGCGGAACGCTGCCGGGTCTGCCCCCCATCGCGGATGCGTCGCTCGATCGGGCCATGCAGTTCGTTACCCCGGACGGGCGGGTCTTTGCCGGCGCCCGGGCGCTTCCGGCACTCCTCCCGTACCTGCCCGGGGGGCGTCTCCTCGCTTTCTTCTTCCGGATTCCCGGTGCCCAGGCCATCGCGGATCGTCTCTACGCCTGGATCTCCGCTCGGCGTCACCGGTTTGGCTGCGGTGACAGCTGCGGGCTTCCGTAATTCCGAGCCCGAGGACCGGGATTGAGTTAGATTGAGCCAATGGAGCCGACTGCCGCGTCCCCTGCCCCCGCTACTCCGGCGCCCGACACCGTCCGCAAGGCACTCCGGGCGGTGAAGGACCCCGAGCTCAATCTCAACATCATCGATATCGGGCTGGTGTACGACGTGGAGGTCGGCGAAACCGGCGACGTCGTGGTGCGGATGACGCTCACCTCGCCCGGGTGTCCCGCGGGCGGTGAGATCATCGAGGACGTCAAGCGGGTCGTGGGCGATCTCGAAGGGGTGAAGAGCGCGGAGGTGGAGCTGGTGTGGGATCCCTACTGGACGCCCGAGCGGATGGACCCTCGGGTCCGCGCCTTCCTCGGATTCTGACGCCCCCCTGCCCCTAGCCCGCCGCGGGCTGCGCTTCCTGCAACACCTCGAACAGCGAAGGACCGATCACCCTGGCCTGCCATCGGCGAAGGTCGGCGACCGCCTGCAACTGCTCCACGCTGCCGGGGTTGGCTCGCGCGATCGCCTCCAGGGTTCCGTTGGGACAGAGCACGCCGGGTGCCAGGTCGAGCTCCTGCGCCAGGGCGTTGCGCCGGGTCTTGAGCCGCTCCACCCTGGCCTCGAACGCCAGATCGGGCTGCCGTCGAGGCGGACGCACGATCCGCGGCAGCTGATCCTCCGGCAGCTCCACCCCGCGACGCACTGCGGCGAGGATCTCCCGACCTCGGCGCTCCGCCTGGTCGCCGCTGATCCCCGGAATTGCCTTGAGCGCAACGATGTCGACTGGCGCCGCCTTGGCGATGGCGAGCATCGGCTCGTTGTTGAGGATCCGGAAGGTGGCGCGATCGGCCCGCCGAGCCACGCCCTCGCGCCACTCCCACACCTCGCGCAGCAACGCCAGCTCCCGCGCCCGGAGCGCCTTCGCGCCCTTCATCCGAAGCCACCCCGGCTCGATCCCATCGGGATCGGCGGCGCGAATACCGGTCAGGAGGGCGAACTCCTCCTGGGCCCACCCCATGCGACCCCGCGCCTCCAGCTGCCGAGCCATGATGTCGCGCAGCTCGGGCAGGTATCGGGTGTCCGAGGCCGCGTAAGCCAGCATTTCATCGGATAACGGCCGCGCCGACCAGTCGGCCCTCTGAAAGCGCTTGTCCAGGCGCACTCCCAGGTACTTCTCCAGGAGCGCGGCCAGGCCGATCCCCGGCTCGTTCAGCAGCTGCGCCGCCACCCGCGTGTCGAACAGGGTCTCGGCGTGGAGACCATACTCCTTGTCCAGCAGCCGCAGGTCGTAATCGGCGTCGTGGAACACGACCTCGACCGCGGGATCGGCCAGCAGCTCACCGAGGGGCGCGAGCGTGCCGGTCGCCAGCGGGTCGACCACCGCCGTCTCCCCGCGGGAGGAGAGCTGGAGCAGGTAGATCCGATCCTGATAGCGATGAAAGCTCGCCGCCTCGGTGTCCACCGCGATCAAGGGCTCCCGCCGGAGCCGCTCGATCAGCGCGGCCAGATCGGCCGCGGTCTGGATCAGCTGCACCGGGTCACTCGCGGGGCTTGCTTGCCAGCTCGAGGCCGGCCGCAATCTCGTCGAAGGCCTTGGAGAGCGTCTTGTAGAACTCCGCATCGGGCTGCGGCGGGGTGCCGCCCATGGCCGCATCCATCTGGAGCTTGCGCGCGAGACGGGCGGCGTGGCGGATGTAGTCGGTGGCTGGCTTCATGGCGGCGCCGGGTAGAGGTGGTCGAGGGCCTCACCGAGGGTCGAATGCTGTAGTATATCTCCCCCAAGCCTATGACACCCGAGATCGACCTTCCCGTCTATCCCGACGAGTGCGATGCCTTCGGGCACCTCAACCAGGCGTCGTTCCTCAGCCTGTTCGAGCGCGCCCGGTGGGAGATGCTCATGCGCGGGCCGGGCATGGACGTCTTCAGCCGGTCGGGGGCCTGGCCCGCGGTGCGGAAATCGGTCATCGACTATCACGCCGCGGCGTTTCCCGGCGACGTCCTCCGCTTCCATCAATCCCTGATCCACCTTGGCCGCACCAGCTTCACCATGCGGCAGACCGCCCGCCGGGTGAAGGACGACATCCTCATCGCGACCGCGGAATTCGTTTTCGTCTGTATCAACCGGGACGGACGCCCCATTCCGGTGCCGGCGGAATTCGCCGGCTACATGGGCAGCGGGGGCGATCACGCGGATGACGCTCGACGCTTCACGGTGAACGGCGTGACCCTGGCGGTCGAGGTGCGCGGCGACGGACCCGCGGTGCTCTTCGTCCACGGCTACCCCTTCGACCGCTCGATCTGGTCGCACCAGGTCGCGGCCCTGGACGGCTATCGCCGGATCGCCCCCGACCTCCGGGGCATGGGCGCGTCCGACGCACCCGACCTGGGCTACAGCATGGAGATCTACGCCGCCGACCTCGCGGCGCTGCTCGACGTGCTTGCGGTGGAGGAGGTCGTGCTCTGCGGCCTGTCGATGGGGGGGTACGTCGCCTTCGAGTGCCTTCGCCGCTGGCGCCAGCGGGTCCGCGGGCTGGTGCTCATGGACACCCGGGCCGAGGCCGACACCGCCGAAGGGCGGAAGGCGCGCGACGCGGCGGCCGCCCTGGCCCGCGACGGCGGCGCGGATGCGGTCACCGAATCGCTGTTGCCCCAGGTCCTGGGCCGATCCACCCGCACCGGAGCCAGCATTACGGTGGAGCGGGTCCGCGGCATGATGTCCTCCACGCCGGTCCCCGGACTGGTCGGCGCCCTGGCTGCCATGCGCGACCGGCCCGACAGCTCACCGCTCCTCGCCGAGCTGGCCGGAGTGCCGACGCTGGTCATGGTGGGCGAGGAGGACGCGCTCACGCCGCCCGACGTCGCCCGCGCCATGGCCGACCGGATTCCGGGCGCCAGGCTGGTCACCATCCCCGGCAGCGGACACCTCCCTCCGGTTGAGCGGCCGGTCGAGACCACCCGGGCCCTCCTGGAATTCCTTCGCACCCTGCGCTGAAACCTTTTCCCGGGACGGGGCGTTAGTCACTGTGACGGGGTGGTCGGCGGGCCGTTCGGCACGACCCGGCTCCCGTTCCTACCAATGACGGCTCCGTGCTCGCGGCCATGCAGTTCGAGTGCGGGGCCGCTCTCCTGTCCGGGAGCCAACAAAAGAGCGACCCTCCGACGCCCGGCGCCGGAGGGTCGCGAAACGTACAGCGGACAGTCAGCGCTTCGGCCGGCCGGGCGGGGCGTCGCTGTTGAAGACTTCTTTATTCTTTTCGATGTAGGTCGTCATGTTCGCCGGGACGTCCTCTTCCGGGAAGATGGCCGTGACGGGGCACTCCGGCTCACAGGCGCCGCAGTCGATACACTCGTCGGGGTGGATGTAGAGCTGATCCTCCCCCTCGTAGATGCAGTCCACCGGACAGACATCCACGCAGGCCCGGTCCTTGACCCCGATGCAGGCCTCGACGATCACGTAAGTCATTGCCGCGCGCCCTCCCTGGATATGCCGACCGCGTCCTGTCTCGTCGCAAAGTTATAGAGAACCCCACGGACCGGCGCAAGGGGCATGATATCTTACCCCGTCATGCCTCGTCCGGGCCGACCGGCACTCGCGCTCGCGCTCTGTCTCATCCTGGCGCGGCCATCGTTTCTCTCCGGCCAAAGCTGCCCTCCGCCGCGAACCGCGCTCGTCCTTTCGGGCGGGGGCGCCAAGGGGCTGGCTCACGTCGGGGTGCTCCGCGCGCTGGACAGCCTCGGGATCAGGCCCGACCTGATCGTGGGCACCAGCATGGGCGCGGCGGTGGGCGCGCTCTATGCCAGCGGATACACCGGCCGGGAGCTGGATTCCCTGGCTCGGGTGGTGCCGCTCGCCCAGCTGTTCCGCACCTACCAGCCGCGGGCTCCTCGCAGCCTGGGTGTGCTGCAGCCCCTCGTGATGTGGGAACAGGGGGAGCACCGCTTCAATCTCCGGAGCGCCGCGATCGTCGAGTCCGAGGTCAACGCGCTGGTGAACGCCGCCCTGCTGCGCGGCAATCTGCTGGCTCGAGGAAACTTCGATTCGCTTCCCATTCCCTTCCGCGCCGTCGCCACCGATCTGGCCGACCGGACACCGGTGGTCATGGCGTCGGGAGACCTGGCGCAAGCGGTGCGGGCCAGCATCGCCGTGCCGCTGCTGTTCGACCCGGAGCTGCGCGACGGTCGCTACCTGATCGACGGCGGACTCTCGGCCAACCTGCCGGTGGCCATCGCGCGCGCCGCCGGAGCCCAGCAGGTGATTGTCTCCGACGCGACCGACCACCTGCCGCCGGATTTCGACGCCTATTCCCCGCTGCTGGTGGCGGACCGGCTGGTCCGCTTTCTCTTCCTGCAGCCGACCGACTCTCTCACCGACGCCGATGTGCTGGTTCGCCCCGACGTCGGCCGCTTCACCAGCCTCAACTTCTCCCGCGGGAACATCGACCGGCTCCTCGAGATCGGTCGGAAGGCCGCGGACAGCACGCTCGGTCCGTCCGGCTGCCAGAGCGAGGCCCCGTCGCCCGGAGCCCTGCCGAGCCGGGTCGCCGGCTTCCGGGTGCCCGACGGCAACCACTCCGAGCAGCTCGCGCTTGAGCGCCTCCTCGGAGTCCGGGTCGGCGACTCGCTCGACCCGTCACGGTTGCGTGCCCGCCTGCGCGGATTGGGCGTGGCCTCCGAGGCCTACCGCGCGGTGTGGCTCTCGCCCCGGGGAACGGCCGACTCGGTCGAGTTCGATCTCACGCTGCGCCGGGCGGCCCGCCGCGTCGCCGCGCTCGGCCTGGCCTACGACAACGAGCTTGGCGGCCGGATGTGGGCCGGAGGCGTCGACCGCCGGCTGTTCGGACTCGCGCTGGAGGGGAGCGGGGCGCTCTTCCTCGGCGAGCTGCGGAAGGAGCTCTACGCGGGATTCCG